>NZ_AFPR01000618.1:0-2377 GCF_000219295.1 Acidiphilium sp. PM | reverse complement strand
AGGCCCCATATGGCACGACGGAAAGCACTGGCGATCCCGGACGACTTACTGGACCAGTTGCTGACTGGCGGTGACGCGGCGACAGCCCTGTACTCGGGTGATCTGGTGAACGTGCTGAAGAAGGCCCTGGCGGAGCGGGTTCTGAGCGCGGAGATGGATTATCACTCGGTAACGACACGGAGGTCGAGAACAGCCGGAACGGCTACGGCCGCAAGTCGGTGTCGACCGGCACGGGGAAGATCGAGATTGCGGTTCCCCGTGACCGTGCGGGCAGCTTCGATCCGCAACTGATCGCCAAATGCCAGCGCCGGTTTCCGGGCTTCGATGACAAGATCATCTCGATGTATGCGCGGGGGCTGAGCACCCGCGAGATTGCGGAACATCTGCCCGAGATCTACGGCATCGATGCGTCGGCAGAACTGATCAGCACGATTACCGATGCGGTGCTGGACGAGGTGACGACCTGGCAGCAGCGCCCGCTGGGCCCGGTCTATCCGGTAGAAGTGCAATCGTACGCCGTCGTTCAAGATCGCGGACGATCTTGCCGTAGCGGAAATTACGCCGCCAAGCCGAATCATCAACGCCCACGACACGCGCCGGTATCAGAGGTGATGTACCGCGCCGGCGCACCACCCGCAGCAGCGTGTCGTTGCTGACCGGGATCATCAGCCGCCCGGCAAAACCAGCTGCCGGCCGACCACCGAGTGCCAGCCCAAGATGCTGAACAATCGTATCCAGTCGTGCGGTTCGGCGTGCCCATGGTGCCAGTTCCCTGAACCGCTCGGCGAAAATCCGCCGGCTGCACCGAGCCTCGTGGCAATAGAACCGGCGCGCAAGAACAACGAGCCGGACCATTCGTCCACCAGCGGGCAGATCCGCCAGGCGGCGATGGTAGCGACTATGAACACGAAAAGACGCCCGCCCACAGTTCGGGCAAATACCGCGCCCGGCCACCGCGCGAACCCTGATGGTGGCCGTATCTCCTTCTGTCTCTACGCCTTCCGCAGCAAATCCAACCGGATCAGCAACGCCGGACGGCAACCTCGCATGCCTTTGATTCCTTTCCCGAATCCAAGGCAATACAAACAGCCAATTCCATCAAAAGTGAGTCAGAGCCAATTTTCCACGCCGAAACACAGATTGATTTTCGAAACCCATGTCGAACGTGTCCATGTTGAAGATGCTATTATGCTATTGCCCTTTCCGAACCGTGTCGATCCGGATTTTTGGCAGTCCTGGATTATGAGTTTCCAGCAATTTTACGGCCTGGCTTTTGGCAGGCTGCAAAGTTCGCGCCTATCCTTAATCCCAGAAGAACAATACGGAGCCTGAACTGCTCTGCCTTATGGGGCGGCTGAAGGATTGCAATCAGCTTCAGCACCGATGGTATCAGAGCTTCTTTACCGCCACGTTCCTCTTACGCTCGTAATCTCGCAGACGTCTTCACAGGGAAATGCCTTCCGCCACCTCCCGCGCGTAACGCGCGGGAGGCACCCCCTCACGCTGTGAAAAGGCCACACTGAAGGAACTAGCGGACTGATAACCCACCTGCGCCGCGACCTCCGCTACCCTGTAACCATTGCGCAGCAGCCTCTTCGCCAAAGCCATCCGCCACGTCAGCAGGTATTCCATCGGCGCCAATCCCACCTCTCGGTTGAAGCGTTCAAAAAAGGCCGAGCGCGACAAAGCAGCTTCCTTCGCCAACTCCGCTGCACTCCAGGCTCGCTCTGGCGCCTCGTGCATTCGCCTGATCGCCACTGCCAATCTTCCATCCGCCAGGCCGCGCAGCAGGCCCGGTGAAGCCCCGAATTCGGCAGCTGATCTCAACGCTTCGATCAGCATCACCTCCAGCAGATGCGCCAGAACTATTCCTTGCCCCGGTTTATTTGCGCGATCCTCCTCCCCGACTAGCGCCACAAGCGTCGCCAGATTTGATTGGCCCCTCACATGCACCAGCTCCGGCAGGAGCGAGGCAAGCAACGTCGCATCCGGCGAGGCAAATTCACAATGTCCTATTAAATTCCGTACATTTGCTGGCCCCGCCAGATCGCCCAATCTGAACTCACCCGACGGCAAACGCACCGGCTCGGAGAGGGGCATCTCTTCCGCCTCCGGATGCAGGCTCATCATGATGCAATCCACCGCGGCGGGAATCAGCACGAAATCATTCACGCCCAGCGTCAACGCCTCGCGCCCTTCCACTTGCAGCCGGCAACTCCCTTCCACGACGGCACCATAGAAAAGATGTCCATCCCCCTCTTTGCGCAGCCGCCATGGCCCCGCTCCGCTGGCCACTTTGGAAAACTTCATCCGGGGCCGGAGCAACGTGACGATTTCGGCAAGAGGATCAGCCATCTGGACTCCTTAAAATGAAATA
>NZ_AFPR01000619.1:0-9664 GCF_000219295.1 Acidiphilium sp. PM | reverse complement strand
CGACACCACCGGCATCGTTGTCGCCCAGCATGACCAGCAGGCCTGGACCGACCAACGCAAGACCCAGGGCAATACGGTTGCGCAGGCTACGCTTGCCGGTGCGCAGGCGCTGAATGCGCAGTCGGTCGCGCAACCGCGCTTCAAGGCCCTCGGGAAAGGTTATGCGGGCGGCTTCGGGCGAGATCAGGATATTGGTTTCGGCGGACATGGCATGTCTCCGGGGCGGCGAGTGTGAGGCGGAATGGGTGAAAGCCAGCGCTGATCCGGGTCGGTTCAGCTGGGCGCTTCGCCGGCAACCACCTTCCAATGGGTCACGAGCGGCCTCGAACCGTCTGGGCGCCAATAGGTGACAACCCGACGGCGCAGAAATGTCCCGTCGGGTGGCGCTACGTTCCTGATCGGCAAAAGCTGCCGATTTGATCGTTTTCTGTGGAAGATCATATCGATCCCTCTTCCTGGTCAGCATTGGCTGCAACCCGGGAGGGATAGGTGGGGTTCAACGCAACGCGCGCATCACTCCAGCCGTATATCCGGCCCAGGCAATCATCCCTCCCATGGGGAACCCGACAGCAAGCGAAAAGTACTTACTATCGTCCTCCGAAGGCTGGCTGGTCGATCGCGGTTTCATGGGGTCCTTGGCAAGGCGGGTTGATCAAAACCGCCGAAATTCGCATTTCGCGGTGATTTTTGCCATATACCCCCACTGGGTATATGGTCAAGAGGCGATGCAATACACCGACAAAGAAAAGCGTAAACTAGTAAATCGGCTCAGCCGCATCCGCGGTCAGGTGGAAGCGATGCAGACGGCGTTGGAGGATGATGCCCGATGCACGGCGCTGTTACAGCAGGCAACGGCATGCCGTGGCGCGTTGGACGGGTTCATAGGTACCGTGATCGAGCACCACATTCGCCAGCATATCGTCGATCCAAAGCAGCAGGAGACGGATCGAGCTCACGCTGCCGAAGAGCTGATCGGCGTAGTTCATTCCTACCTGACGTAGGCTAAATTTCTGATCAGACAGCCAAATGGTCCAGGTCGCCTCAGCATCGGTGAAACTCGACGCGAGAACGGTAACGAAGATCTCTTCCGGTTTGTGATTCCGCCATCCCAGTCGTCCTTGATGCAAAATCTAAAACAGATCCCGGACCACTTAGGGGCAGATCACCCCCTCCCGCAAACGTCCCCTCAATATCCCTTGAGGACACGGTAATCGCCGCTGTTTCCGTATTTTACGGCATCGGGGTTGATGGCGACACAAGGAAGCCTGTTTGGGCCACATCGGGTGATCTTGTCGAGCATTCCCGCCTTCACCCAAGCGGCATGATTGGCCTGCAACATGGCGATTTCGCCCCGTAGCTGGCTGACTGTAGTGCGGTCCCACCAGACAACGGCTGTGCTGCTCAGCCAGCCGAACAGCATCAGCCCGACGGTCAGGGCCACGATCCACCCCAGTAGCCGCCAGCTCGCCCAGGCCACGATCCGGCGCAGCGCCTCCTCGGCAACCGCCATGCCGCCCGCCAGCCCGGCCAGATCCTCCAGCATCGGCTTGGTCGCTTTCCGGACCGTCGCCACACCTTCCTTGCCTACCTGCTCCAGCGCCGTTGTCACCGCGGCGCCGACCGCTTCGCGCACCCGCTCTTCGAGACTCGAGGCTTCGTCCGCCAGTTTCCGCCGCTCCTGCGCCAGCGCCGCCCGCTCCTCGGCAAGGCCGTCCAGCGCCCGCTGCACCGCAGCCTGCTGCTGCTCGGCGATCTCCATCAGCCCGTAGAGCCGTTCTTCCGCACCACTCACATCGACATCCCACGACCCCGCGACACGGATCTTTCCTGCTGTTTCCGGACGGCCGCCCGCTCGGCTTCACGCGCCAGATGACCGCGCATCCGCTCCTCAGCACCCGCCATCAGCCGCTCAATGGCCTTCCCGGCGTCCGGCGACGCCAGCACCTGCACCAGCGTCGATCCCTCCTTCAACCCAAAGTCATGGCCACGCGCCCGCAGCCGCTGCGCCGCTTCGGAATGACGATCCAGTGTCCGGGCAAATCCCAGCAACGCCGCCCGCGTCTGCCCGGCCAGAGTGGGATCAGTTTCCAGCCCCGGCAGCGCCTTGGTGTAGGTCTCCGATAGTCGCGTCCACTCCCGCACCAGGCCGTGTGCTTCCTCGTTGCGCGCCGCCTCAGCCGCCTGGTGTTGCCGATGTGCCTCGAACCGTGCCCGGAACCCGGCACGCCCCGCCTCGATCTCGCGCGCCGCCACCACCTCCCGCGGCCGCACCTCGACTCCACGCCGCTGGGCATAGGCAGCCTGGTCGTAATCCAGCGTGGTTTCCTTGGCCTGGGATCGGGACAGCCGCGCCGACAGGGCGGCCACGTTGCTGAATTCCGCCCGATCGGCGTAGAGCGTCACCCCGTCCCGGTGCCGCGTCATCGCCACGTAGGTCAGATGCCGGTCCATCGTCCCCGAGGCCAGCACATAGGCCCGGTCCACCGTCGCACCCTGCGCCTTGTGAATGGTGGTGGCATAGCCGTGATCCACGGCAGCATAATCCGCCATCGAGATCGACACGGCCCGACCTCGCCCAGGCCCGGAGGGAGAATCCAGCCGCACCAGAAGGCGGTCGTCCTCTGCCAACGCCACCGTGCCCAGCATCCCGTTCTTTACGCCCAGCTCGCGGTTGTTCTCCCGGAACAGCAGCCGATCCCCCGGCGCAAAGGCCCGCTCGCCCTCGGTCGTGCGATAAACACGCTCGTCCGCCAGCTCGCCCCGCTCGCGCCGAACCGTCCGGATCGCCTCGTTGAGCTCCCGCACGTCCGCGTTGCGGTGCGCCAGCACCAGGCGAGAGCCATCCGGCCGCGCCTCCATATCGGCCAGCACATCCCGCACGATCGCCGCCCGCGCATCCGCCGCGGTTGCCTCGAACCGGACAGCATCGCGCTCGGCATAGGCGCGCAAACCCTCCTCTGTCTGGTGCCGCCCGAACGCCACCGACGCCGCCCGCTGCCAGCCCTCGTGCTGCCGGCGGATTTCCGCCAGGTCAACAAAGCCGATCCGCTCAGCCACCGCACGGAACGCCGCCCCCGGCCCGATCGGCTGCAGCTGCTCGGGATCCCCCACCAGCACGATCTTGGCGCCTGCCCGGTCCGCCTCGGTGATGAACCGGGAAAGCTGCTTCGAGCCGACCATGCCGGCCTCATCGATCACCAGCACATCGCGCGGCCCGAGCCGGTCGAACCCTCGTTCCCAGCCCCGCTCCCATGAGGCCAGCGTGCGCGAGGCAATGCCAGCCGACTCCTCCAGCCCTTCGGCCGCCTTGCCCGCCAGCGCCGCCCCATGCACCCGGTAGCCTTGCGCAACCCACGCCTCGCGGGCCGCCGCGAGCATCGTGCTCTTCCCCGCACCGGCAAGCCCCACCACCGCAGAGATGCGCTCCGGCCGGCATACATGCTCGATGGCGGCCCGCTGTTCTTCGGCCAGGAACGGTCGCGCACTGACTGCCGCCTCCACGCGCCGGCCAGCGACACCGAACCCGCGCCCATCCGCCATACGATCGGCGCTAATCGCCATATCGCGCTCGATGCCGACCATCTCCCGCGTCGAATAGCGCGCCTGCTCGAACACCCGCCCACGCTCGTCGCGCTGCTCGGCCCGCAATTCCACCAGAGCAGGCGACGCCATCACTGTTGCAAACGCCGCCTGGAACGCATCGGCATCGCCGATATAGCGGTGCAGCGCGCGCGCCACATCGTGACGATCGAATACGCTCTTCTCGCCCGTGATGAGCGTCAGCACCTGGTCCGGCCGCTCCCGGATCAGCGCGGCGTTGCGCTTCGCGGCCTCCTCATCGATCCGAACCCGCGATACGGCCTTGCCACGCCGCTCCATTTGCGTGGCATGCACGCCCATGTGCTGTGTCGGTTCGATCTCCAGCCCCCGCTCCTGATGCGAACGGTGATCGATCCGTACATCCAGCCCCGCACGCGCCAGATGCTCGTTCGTCCGCTGCTCCCAGCCGGAGCGAATATCCCGAAGCTGCTCATGCGAAGTCGGCAGGCCAAGCGCCTGCAACTTCTTGTTCTCAAGCTCGAGTTCGGATTTCTCGCCCAGGGAACCGGCCGGCATGGCCCCGATCCAGCGCCCCGCCTCGTCACGCCCGGTCACCACACGTCGTGTGGTCAGCAGGATATGCGCATGGTGGTTGCGGACATCGGTATGACCGTGGGGTGCATGGATCGCAAAATCCACCGCAACCCCATACTGCCGGGCCAGAGCCTGAGCAAAATCCCGCGTCAGTGCCAGCCGCTGCTCCGCCGACAGCTCGTGCGGGAGCGCAACCTCGATTTCGCGGGCGACCCGCGCATCCTTGCGTCTCTCCGCCAATTCCGCAGCATTCCACAACGCTGATCGGTCACGCGCCCATTCAGGACCGGCGCCATGCACAACGGTACCGTCTGCCGCTACGGTGTCATTGGGGAGAATAATCTCTGCATGCTCCACCCCATGACGCCGGCCAAAGTCATGCACCATCCCATCGCGCATATTCTCAAGACGATCGGCCGCGCGATACGCAGCAGCTGCGACCGCACTGCGACCGGAGCCACGAGCCACAGGCTTCATGCTCAGATGGTAGATCGCCATTCCGCACCCACCTTACTCCGCGCTGAGTTGTGCAGCAACTCGTAAGTGCGCACTTAAAGCTCTACTTCGTTTCGCTTTTCGTGATTCCTAGCGTCAAATTGGCGGGATATTTTATGCCAAACACTTTTATGGCTTCTGCACTTCTATGCTCGATATTGATGGCTAGTTCAGACACATACTGGAAGTTTCAGCAAGAACCGGCGATATTCCGATCGATGCAATCGATTTGTCCACGTTGCCAGGCGCCAATGATCTGCCAGAATGATGACAGTTGCTGGTGCACTAAACTGCCGACCGTTACACCGCTGCCAACGGATGACGCAGCGCATTGCCTATGCCCGAATTGCCTACGGGAGATGCAGGACAAGGCATATCGAAACGCCACTGCCGCCGATCACGACAGAACCGAGGAAACCCATGGCTCGCAAACCCATTGAACAGCAGATTGCCCAGCTTGAAGCCCGTGCCAAGACTCTCAAGGCACGGTTGGCAAAGCAGGATCGTGCCAGAGACACTCGCCGTAAAATCCTCATCGGCGCGCTGGTGCTTGACCGTCTTGAACACAACGGCGATGCGGAATTCTCTGAACGCCTCGCCAACTGGCTTCGACGCGAGCTTCCAGGCTTCCTTACCCGCGAAGACGACAAGGCTCTCTTCGCCAATCTGCTGAACGGTAAAACCGGCGCACCGGCAACAATTCCAGAACCCCGGAAGGCCGAGGCGTAATATCACTCAGCAGTGATCTGTTCTTGCTTCCGACAATTCGTCCCCCTCATCCGGGGGGATGCCGGTTTGGATTTCAGTGTTCCTGCTCCTGGGAAGCCTCCCATGGATTGAGGAGCGTTACGCCGGTTGTGTGAAAGTCCGCGACGTTGCGGGTGACGATGGTCATGCCATGGACCAACGCTGTCGCGGCGATGAGTGCATCCCGTTCGGCGTGAGGATCAGGAACATGCAAGGTCGCGCAGTGCCGGGCGACGGCCGTATCCACCGGGAAAATGCGCCCTTCGAACTCGGGCAACACCTGCTTTTCCAGCCAGGCGCGCAGCAAATCCCCTTGGTCAGGGTCTTTCCGCTCGATTTGCAGGATGCCGATCTCGATTTCGAGGATAGTGATAGCCGAGATGTAGAGGGTTTTGGCGTCTACGCTGTCGGCCCAGATGGTCACCTGTGGGTGCGCCTTACCCAAGCGCACCTTGCGGAGTTCGGAGACGACATTGGTATCGAGGATGAACATCAGGAGAAATCGGCGGGGCGCAGGCCAATGGTGACGCGAGGCGGGTCAAATTCGATATCGGCAAGGCCCGGCATGGCCAGAGCATCCGCAATGCTGCGGCGTTTGCCTGTGATGCGGCGGTATTCCTCGATGCTGAGCAGGACGTGTGCGGGTTTGCCGCGGTCAGTGATGAAGACCGGACCTTCTGAAGCGGCTTTTTTGGCCCGGCTGGTGTCCTGATTGAACTCCCTGCTGGATATGGTGGTGATGGTCATGTGCGGCACTCCTGCTGTCGGCGTCAATCAGCAATAGTATAAACGTTACTACAAAAGCCTTTCTTGTATCAATGCCACTTTGGTTTTCTGGCTGCGGAGAGGGGTCAAGGAGCCGCCCGGAGGCCGCAGCGGAGCGCAGCCTGCAGGGCGAGCACCGAACGGGCGAGGACGGCAGGCGGAGCCGGTCCTTGACGTCTTGGAGCGGCCTGTAGCCTATCGGGTGGTGTCCAGGACAAGGGCGAAGCCCGCTGGGCTGGACACCTGCCCTTCGGCGAGAACGGGGTGCAGGGGCAGCGCCCCTGCGTTGAGCAGATACTTCACGCCCATAGGGCGTGACCATTGATCTGAGCGTAGGCGCGAAGCGACGAGCAGGGGGTGCCGGGGCTCCATAGGGCGCGCACCGGCGGGGGCGTAGCCCCAAAGAGGCGGTGCGGACCTTTGAAGATCCGTGGCTTGGTGGGCAATAGACGGGAGTTATCCACATTCCGGGACGTTTTAAGGGTTTTATATATTAGTTTTAAGGGTTTTAGCCTAAAAAAATGGCGATTTTACTTTGTAAATCAATGCGTTACGAAAGCGCTCGGTCCTTAAAAGACGGCCTTTGGTCCTTAATGGACGGGGCTTCAGTCCTTAATGGACGGCCGTAGGTCCTTAAAAGACGGCGTATCCACAGGTCTGAGGCACCTACAGCGCATGCAGCCTATGTATGCGCCCGACTCGGCTGCCAGCTCAGCCCGAAGTCCGTCTTTTAAGGACCCGCTGTCTCGGTGGAGGGCGTTGGGAAACTGCCTCGGAAGCGCATAACAAGAATGGGGCCATCTTGGCCTGGTTCCTCCGCAAGATCGTATTCGGGCAGTTCGTTGGCCTTGATGAGTTCGCGTATTGCAGCACTGGATTTCTTGAAAGCATCTGGGCTCCCGCTGCGTTCATGGATCAATCGGAAGGACCACCGGGCCTCACCCTTACCGGCAGCCACACGGGCTAGGCGATAGACAAAGCGGCCGAGACCAGGCGTCATCAGGAAGTAGTTCGGGTGCATCGTCAGCACTTCGGGATGTTCAGCCTCGACGACAGCGGCATAGAGCCATTTCGGCAGCTCTATTTCCACGGACGTGACGCGGCCGGAATCCTCATGCGACACGGCCTTGTAATCGTTGATGAGGCCAGCACCTTCAGTCACCCGGAGCGGGCGTCCATCCTTACCCCGCTGCCGACGCACAATCTCCACGGTGGTTTGCTTGAGCCGCCGTAAGGCGGCTTCCACCGCTTCATATTGCCGCCCTCCATCTGACTGGCGGCAGAATTTTAGGATTTCCGAGACATGTGGCCGGAACGAACGGCCTGGCTTTTCGCCCAGACCAGCACGATAGCGGTTCATGGCTTCCGTGAGGTGAGAAACACCCATCAGCACGATGTCGTAATCCCATATGGAAGCCATACCATCAGGTCCGCTGGCCACACGCACATGACCGCCATCCGGTAGGTTGTGTGTCATCACCGAGTTGGCGCGCGGGTACTTTTTCGATAGCCGGAACACGGCCACATCCATGATGCCGCGATTGTCCTTGGCAGCCACGTCCCACACGCCCGGCACGAAAAAATCGGCCTGCGCATCGTCAGGCGGGGGAGTTCGCAATAGCGGTTTGGCCCGTGCCGCAGTGGATCTCGCTCTCGCCTCCTGGCTTTCTTCCTCAGGAACTTCCTTGAGGGACTGACCACCCATCAAGGAGTCTATGTAGGGCAGCAGCATTTCGGACACTTCGCCTAGGACATACCAACGCTTGCGCTCCTTATCCCATCGTGCGCCATGCCGCTTGGCCCAATCCTTGTCGTCGTAGCCAATGGTCAGGTAGGTCCGGGGACGTGGTGTCGCGCGTTTGCCAATGCCGACTTTCATCAGTCTCGTGCCCTTACCCTTTTCTACCATACATCCTCCAACTCGGTTGATTATATGAATATTCTTTTAATATTTTTTTCACTTGAAAACATCTCCTTCTATAGCGCGATAAATGGCCATGTTGATGATGCCAGCCCTGCCCTGTCCGGTGCGCTTGGCGATCTCGTCCACGCGGCGCAGCAAATCGGGGGCGATGGTAAGGCTGATCTGCCGCTTGTTCCCTTTCGCCACGCCCTTGTTGTAGGCGCCGGCGGTCGGCGCCGCGTGGGCGGCGTCCGGGGCACCGGATACAAAAGCATCCACGGCCGCCGCTTGCGCGGCCGGCGTCGTCTTGGGCTTACGTTGGATTGCCATGCTATAGGCTCCTTTTAGGAGTGCGTATGGATATTAAAAAGTGATGAAACCAATGCTTCTAGTTCGGCGCAGGCTTTGGGGTCGCGCGGGGCCAGCTCAGCCACGGCCAGGCCAGCGCCGCCGGCATTACTGAAAGCCTTGCGGCGCCGGATCGGCACCGGCAGGTAGGCGAACTGCGGAACTTCTGCGACGGCTGCCGCTGCCTCGGCGTTGTCGGCCGAGTGCTCGCCAGGATCGGCCTGGTTCATCACGGCAAAGCATTGCAATCCGTCGCGAACGCTATTCGCTTCGTCGACCAGTGAGGCCATGTCATCCAGTGCCCACACGTCGTAGGAGCGAGGGGCAAAGGGCACCAGCAGCACATCGGACAGAATCAGTGCCGCACGCAAGGCCGTCGAGTCACGGCCGCCGGCATCAATGATGATGTCCTGCCATTTATCGCGCTGCTGCTGCACCTGGCCGCGCAACTCCTTGCCGTCTGCATACTGCGCGCACGCGATGCCCGGCTTTCTGCCGGCTTCGGAGCGGGCGGCAATGGCCGCCGCTGCCGTTCCCTGGCGGTCGCCGTCGATCAGCCACACGTCACGCCCAGCCATCGCGCGGGAGATGGCGAGCTGCACGGCCAACGTGGTCTTGCCGACGCCTCCCTTGGTATTGCCTACGGTTAAAATCATATGGGCTACCTTTGGCTGTTATGTGCATTATATATTAGTTCTGTTTGGATATTAAAACAATACTAATCGTAAGGGTAGGCAGTGCCTGCCCACAATCTCCCCCAACCGGCCTGGGGATGGATGGAAGCATCCCCAGGACGCCCTATGGATTTGTGGACAGCCAAGCAGGATTTGGCTTGCAAGGGTAGTCGCAAATGTTATATTTTAGTATAATTAAAAGGAGATTCCTATGCACACCACAAACCTGCGCAAGGTCGGCGGCTCCATCATGTTGGCCGTGCCGCCCGCGCTGCTCGATGTGCTGCACCTGGCACCCGGCGCCAAGGTCGGCCTGACCGTCGATAACGGCCGCCTGGTGGTCGAGCCGAGGGCTAGGCCGCACTACATCATGTCCGAACTGCTCGCCGAAGCCGAAGCGGCCGGCACGTATCCGCTGCCGGCCGAACAACGCGAATGGATCGACGCCCCGGCAGTCGGAAAAGAACTGATTTGATGAATCGCGGCGATATCTACCTGGTCGATCTTGAGCCGACGGCAGGACACGAGCAGCGCGGCCATCGGCCGGTGCTGGTTGTGTCCCCGGATGCCTTCAACCGCCTGACGCAATGCCCGGTCA
>NZ_AFPR01000620.1:0-662 GCF_000219295.1 Acidiphilium sp. PM | reverse complement strand
GGCATGGATGGGCCAACCACTATCGATGGATCTTCGTCGGCGGCTTTTGGCGGCGATTGATGAGGGGATGAGTTGCCGGGCAGCGGCAGCCCGCTTTGGGGTGGCGCCGGCGACGGCAATCCGCTGGCGAGCGCAGCGTCGCGATACCGGCAGCTTTGCTCCGAAGCCTCAGGGTGGCGACACGCGCTCACGTCGGGTTGAGGAACGGCGGGCGGACATTCTCGCAATCTGGGAAACGCGTAAGGACATCTCGCTTGCAGAGCTGCGCCTGGCGCTGATCGAGGTCGGCTTGCACGTCTCGGTGGCCGGGCTTCACCGCTTCTTCATCCGCCGCGGCATGACGCGTAAAAAAAGACTGGCCACGCCATCGAGCAGGATCGCCCCGATATCCTGAAACAGCGCCAGGACTGGTTCGATAGCCAGTTCGATCTGGACCCGGATCGCCTCGTCTTTATCGACGAAACCTGGACCGCCACCAACATGACCCGCAGCCATGGCCGCTGCGCCAGGGGCGAACGTCTGCGGATGGGCTTCCCACACGGTCACCGCAAGACCACCACGTTGGTGGCGGGGCTGCGCATGACCGGGATGGTCGCGCCGATGGTGCTGGACGGCCCCATCAACGGCGACTGGTTCGAGGCATATGTCACCAAAGTTCTCAC
>NZ_AFPR01000621.1:0-706 GCF_000219295.1 Acidiphilium sp. PM | reverse complement strand
GGGGCTCGGCCGCTACATCCTGGCGGTGCCGATGCGCCGGCTGCGCGATGTGGATGAGGCGGTTCTGACCCGACCGGGGCGCTATCGGAAGGTTGCCGACAATCTTCAGGCCAAGGAGGTCGTGGTCGGCGACGGTGAGCGGCGCAAGCGTTACGTTCTTTGCCTGAACCCTGAGGAAGCCGAGCGGCAGCGCCAGCATCGCGACGAGGTTCTGGCCGGCCTGCGCGCCGAACTGGCGTTGCTCGCCGCCCGAGATGCCGAGCATCCCAAGGCCGCCTGCGCGCTGCTCACCTCGCGCCGCTACGGCCGCTACCTGAGCACGGATGCGGCCGGCAGGCCGCATCTGGATTCCGGAAAGATCGCCCATGCCGCCCGCTTCGACGGCAAGTTCGTCGTGATCACCAACGACGACACGCTGTCCACCGAGGACGTCGCCCTCGGCTACAAAGGCGGAACCATCATCGAAGCCTGCTTCCGGCGGATGAAGCAGACCGGGCTCGAGGTCCGGCCGATGTATCACTGGAGCCCGCGCCGGATCGAGGCGCATGTCAGGCTCTGCGTCCTTGCCCTGCAGATACAGCGCTCGGCGGAGTTGCGCTGCGGCCTTCCCTGGGCGCGGATCGCCCACATCCTGGCCGGCCTCAAGGCGGTCCGCTATCAGATCGCCGGCCGGACTATTGTTCAGCGCACGAAAATCAGCCCCGAA
>NZ_AFPR01000622.1:0-1337 GCF_000219295.1 Acidiphilium sp. PM | reverse complement strand
GGAGCTGGGCCGCTACATCCTGGCGGTGCCGATGCGCCGGCTGCGCGATGTGGACGAGGCGGTTCTGACCCGACCGGGGCGCTATCGGAAAGTTGCCGATAATCTGCAGGTCAAGGAGGTCGTGGTCGGCGACGGTGAGCGGCGCAAGCGTTATGTCCTTTGCCTGAACCCCGAGGAAGCCGAGCGGCAGCGCCGGCATCGCGACGAGGTCCTGGCCAGCCTGCGCGCCGAACTGGCGCTGCTCGCCGCACGAGATGCCGATCATCCCAAGGCCGCCTGTTCGCTGCTCGCCTCCCGTCGCTACGGTCGCTACCTGAGCACGGATGCAGCCGGCCGACCGTATCTCGACGCCGACAAGATCCGCCATGCCGCCCGCTTCGACGGCAAGTTCGTCGTCATCACCAACGACGACACGCTCTCCGCAGAGGACGTCGCTCTCGGCTACAAAGGTGGGGCCATTATCGAAGCCTGCTTCCGGCGTATGAAGCAGACCGGGCTCGAGGTCCGGCCGATGTTCCACTGGCGCCCGCGCCGGATCGAGGCGCATGTCCGGCTCTGCGTGCTCGCCCTGCAGATGCAGCGCGCGGCGGAACTCCGCTGCGGCCTGCCCTGGGCGTGCATCGCCCACATCCTCGCCAGCCTGAAGGCCGTCTGCTTCCAGTTCGAGGGCCGGACTATTGTTCAGCGCACGAAAATCAGCCCCGAAGCTGCCGAGATCCTGAAAAACCTCGGAATATCAACGCCGAAGAAGCTGCTATCGGTTGCCGAGCCGCGGCACACACAGGTCGCCGCTTAGGCACACGCCCCGAATCCGCATCGAAAACCCATCGGCAAACAGCCGATCTTTCCTCACGCCTGCCCCATGACCGCGAACCCGGGTCAACGCATCCAGCCGCCGCCGCTGATCGGCGGACAGACCCTCGGTCAGCCGCCGCTCGATTTCCCGGCGCGCGCGGTATCGAACCTCGATGCAGAGCCGCTCGAGGCGCGCCGGGGGCGGTAGAAGAATCCCGCGACCGCGGCACTCTTCCAGCACCAAAGCCGCCAGATCGACCAACCGGTCGGTTTCCAGTGCATGCGCCAGCAGCCAGTCGGCAAGGTCTGCCGCCACGCGCGGCCCCCATGGCCGCAACCCGAGGCGATCCTGCAAAGCCGCCGAATGCCGGCGTCGATTTTGATCCACCCTCAGATAAGCACCGAGGGAATCCGGCAAGACGTCGATCTGTGTGGCAACGAACGAGACCAGGGCAGGATCGGGTATCTCGCCGGCATGGAGCGGCCGGCCGGGATACCGCAGGTAACAGAGCATGAGAGCCAGACCGAGACGGTGATGATCG
>NZ_AFPR01000616.1:0-5322 GCF_000219295.1 Acidiphilium sp. PM | reverse complement strand
TTACCTATGCGCAGACTGGCGCCACCTATGGCTTCAGCCTGTTCATCCCGCTGATGATCCCGCTCGGCTTCATCGCCTATCTGGTCCAGGAAATGACCATCCGGCTTGGCGCCGTCACTCGCCGCGGCCATGCCGAGATGATCTGGAAACGCTATGGCGCGTTCTGGGGCGCGTTTTCGCTGATCGATCTCGTGGTCGCAAATATTCTCACCCTGATGACCGAGTTCATTGGCATCCGTGTAGCGAGCGAGATTTTTCATGTTCCCTATTTGGTAACGATCCCGGCCGCGTTCGTTTTCATCGTCAGCATCCTGTTGTTCCTAAAATATTACGCTTGGGAGCGCATCTCGCTATTCGTTGCAGCGTTCAACATGGTGTTCGTGCCGCTCGCCCTGTTTTCGCATCCCGACTGGGCCGCGATCGGCCGCACTTTCACCGGCTCCAGCTGGGCGTTACCCGGCGGATTGCTCTCCGCCAGCTTCCTGATCCTGGTTTCGGCGAATATCGGCACTACGATCGCGCCCTGGCAGTTGTTCTTCCAGCAATCCTGCGTGGTCGATAAGGGTATCTTGCCGCAGGATATCAAAGCCAGCCGTCGCGATCTGATGCTCGGCGTTATCGGCATGGTGGTGGTCGCCACCTCGATCATCGTGATTTCAGGGCAGTATCTGCACGGTCTGCCGAACGCCTCGGCGCTGGGCGACCATTCAGTGCTCACCGGTATCGGGTCGAAGCTGGGGCATGGTGCCATGATCGTTTTTGCAATCGGCTTGCTCGAAGCCGGCCTGATCGCCTCGATCGTGATCACCGCCAGCACCGCCTGGGCGATCGGCGAGGCGCTCGATGTGCCTCGGTCGGTTAACATATCGCCGCGCCGGTCGCTCTATTTCTATGCGCCGGCGATTCTCGGTACTGCGGTCGCGGCCGGTGTTCTGATGCTGCCGGACGTGCCGGTCGGGTTCCTCAATCTGACCGTCCAGGTGATCGCGACAGTGTTTATGCCGGCGGCCATGCTATTCCTGCTGATGCTGCTCAACGACCGTGAATTACTGGGCGATCATGTGAATTCACCGATCCGAAACATTCTTTCGGTCGGCGTCATGGTTATGCTGATCGCCTGCAACTGCCTCTACGGTATCGCCACCGTGTTTCCCCATGCCCTTTGAAACGTCGTCGTTCAGGAGCGTCATGCCATGAACCAAAACAATCGTTTTGCCGCGGGCGAGACCCGTCGTTCGAAGGGCTTCGGCCGGATACCGATGCCGCGCGCAGCCGGGGCCAGCCAGCGTGACCTCGACCGTACCGCCCATGACAGCAGGGCCGACATCGCCGCGATCGCGCACAGCGAAGGCTGGCTGACCCCGCTCATGCCGATCGAGCGGGTTGCCCTGCGGCCCTGGCAGCAAGCCGTGTTCTGGGGGCTGCGCTTCTATATCGGCGTCATGCTGATCATCATGGGCTGGGGATTTTTGGGGTCGCCGCACGATTGGTTCAAAATTGCACGTTAAGGGAAAAGCTAACAAAATCAGGGGCTTTCAAAAACGCCCGTTTGTGCATGAAAATGCCGAACACGGCGAAATCTGGTTTTTTCCTTTTCATAACCCTCTTTCAAAATCGGGTCGAAAGGTAAGCGCCATACGAAATGGCGCTTACCGTGCAGTTTCTGACAAATCGTGCGACGACCCCTTTTTCCACGCCGCAGCGGGATAGGCCCGCAGGCGTTCAACTACGGTGACTTTGAATAAATTTGGTGAACGCCTGCATCGTCACATCCGAAACGTAATGTTCGATTCCTTCGGCGTCGGCTTCGGCGGTCTCGGTCGGTACCCCGAGAGTCTCCAGCACAGCGACAACCAGCCGGTGCCGCAACCGTGCCCGCTCAGCCATCTTCCGGCCTGCGCTGGTGAGAAAGACACTGCGATAGGGCTCAGCCTTCACGAGCCCTTCGCGCTTGAGCCGATTGATCGCTTTCACTGCGGTCGGATGCGCTACCCCAAGGCGGCGGGCAATATCGACAAGCCTGGCCTCGCCACTGTCCGTAAGCAGATCGGCGATTAGTTCGACATAATCCTCCAGCAACGCTGTCGATTGCGCATAGCGCATCCTGCCAAAGCGGCGGGCCTGGACAGGTTCTGCTGGCAGGATTGCCGGAACCTGAAGATTGGCTTTGTTCACAATTAGCCGAACCTCCCGACGATTGCGTCGTCAACGACGCGATTGACACCGATTAACCCATACCTTTATCATGTAGCTATGGCAACAGATAATACCTTCATGCAATTCGATCCAACTGTTCCTCTCGACGCCGCATTTTATGCATCCCGCCGCACCATGTTCTGGCGACGCCGTCCGGTCTCTCCGGGTCTGCAGATGTTGTTGTGGTCCTTGCGGCTTTACGTGGTTCTGATGCTTGCGGTCGTCGTCATAGAGCTTGCCCGTGTCCTGAAATGAGCGCACCTGAGGCCACCGTGCCGACGGTTCCGTCCCATGAGGATTTTGATCGGGCCAGTGACCGGCGGATGATAGAGCGTGCGCGCCGCCACGGTTCTTCTTGGTTCGGTATACGGGTTCTTCTGCTCCTCATCGGCCCAGGCGTGATCACCTTTCTCGGCGAGAACGATGCACCGAGCATGCTGTCCTACGCGGCGACCGGTGCCCAGTTCGGCATCGGCTTTTTTCTGCCCTTCATCGTATTCACCTTCATGGTCGGATTCGTCGTCCAGGAAATGGTCGCGCGCATCGGCATCGCGACCGGGCAGGGCCATGCTGAGCTGATCTTCGCCCGGTTCGGCGGCTTCTGGGGCGGTTTCGCGATGCTGGACCTTTGCGCCGGCAACTTTCTCACCCTGGTGACGGAATTCATCGGTATCCGTGCCGGGCTGGGGTTCTTCGGCGTGCCACCTTTACTCGCCGTTGGCGGTAGCATCCTCGTTATTGGACTGGCGATCTCGACGTCGCGCTATCGGACCTGGGAGCGGCTCGTAATGGCGCTCGCACTGGGCAACGCCATTTTTCTGCCGATCGCGTTTCTCGCACACCCGGACGCTCCAGAGATCGGCCACGCCTTGCTGACCTGGAGTCCGCTACCCGGTGGTTTGAAGCCGGATACGATCGCCTTGATGATCGCCGATATTGGCGCCACGGTAACGCCCTGGATGCTGTTCTTTCAGCAAGGTGCGGTTGCGGACAAAGGGCTGGTGCCGAGGGATTTGTTGGGTGCCAGGATCGACACCCTGGTTGGGACGATCCTCGCCACAGTTTTCGCGATCGCCGCCGTGGTCGCCACCGCACCGCTATTCGCGCATGGTATCAGTGCCGGAAACTTTCAGGCAGCGCAATTCGCCCAGGCGCTGCAGCCGGTGATCGGGCGGCTTGGCGCCTCGCTGTTCGCGATCGGCATTTTCGAAGCCGGACTGGTTGCTGCGATCACGATATCGACTTCGTCGGCCTATACGTTCGGCGAAGTGACGCGCACTGCTCATAGCCTGAACGCACCCTTGCGCGACGGCCGTTTTTTCTATGCCGTGCTTCTGGTGTCTGCCTGCGTAGCTGGGGGCTTGACCCTGATCCCCGGAGCGCCGCTGGAAGATATCATAATTTTGGTCAATGTTGTTGCCACACTTGCAATGCCGCCAGCGCTGCTCTTCCTGATCGTGATCGCCAACGATAGCGAATTGATGGGACCTTACCGCAACCGGCGCCTGGCCAATACCGCCGGCATCGGCGTCACGGCACTTCTCGTCGCGAGCGGCCTCGCCTTCGCCGCGAGCGTGCTGTTTCCACATCTGTTCGGTTGACGGGGGATTGTCTTCCTTAGCTGTGTCGGGTGAGGTGAGGTACCCGGTACTCCGCCGAGGCGTGAAGCGAATGCCATCGTGGCGCAACTTCAAATGGCGATCACGTTCTGAATGTCGTCATAGCTGCCAACGAGGTTTCAATGACCGCCCTACCGCCGCCGCTTGCCGTTCCGTTTCTCACGACCGTCGCGGATTTCGCGATTGCGTTCGTGCTCGGCACTCTGGTCGGTGCCGAACGGCAATGGCGGCAGCGTTCTGCAGGCTTGCGGACGACGGTGCTGGTCGCACTCGGTGCCGCGGCCTTTGCCGATCTCGGCATCCGTCTCGCAGGCCCGGCAGGCTCCACCCGTGTCGTCGCCTACATCGTCTCCGGCATTGGATTTCTGGGGGCTGGGGTCATTTTGAAGGATGGGGCGAACATCCGAGGTATCAACACGGCAGGAACCCTGTGGTGCTCGGCGGCTGTGGGTGCGTTCAGCGGCTGCGGCTTTCCAGCGGAAGCGACCGTGCTCACAGGTTTCATCCTCGCCGGCAACACCTTGCTGCGTCCCCTGGTTAACTACATCAACCGCCGACCCATCGATGCCCGTGCGACCGAGGCACAATATGCCATTCACGCGCTGTGTGACCCGACCGATGTTTCCGACGTGCGCGATCTGCTGTTTGCCGAATTGGAAGCGGCGCATTACCCGATCCGCGCGATCGAGACGCTCTCCGACAGCGACGAGTTGGTCGAACTGGCAGCAACCCTGGTACCAACCAATGCGAAGCCAGACGAACTTGATGCCGTCGTCGCGGCGTTGGAAAAGTCAAGCATTATCAAGACCGCAACCTGGACCGTCAGCACCACGGCCTGACCCCAGGGGCTACGCATGAAAATTTGGGGCATAATTGAGGGCACGGAATCGGGTGTGATTCGGGGAGTCTCCTTGAGATTGGGAGACGTGCATGTCGGTGATCAATCATCATCCCGCCGAAACGCAACCCATCAAAATAACCTGACGGGTACCCTGGAGATCGATACCGGCAAAGCCTTCGGCCTCCAAGGCGGCACGTTCCATGTCAGCGGGCTACAGATCCATGGGCAGTCGCTGAGCGGCCCCTACCTCGACAATCGACAGGCTGCGAACGGCAACGAGGCCGAGGACACCACGCGGCTCTGGGAACTCTGGTACGATCAGGCCTTTCTGGGCGGTAAGTTCGACATCAAGGTCGGCCAGCAGAGCATCGATAACGAGTTCATGGTCAGCCAGTACTCGAGCCTCTTCGTCAACACGATGGCTGGCTGGCCGCTGATCCCCTCGGACGATCTCTATGGCGGCGGTCCGGCCTATCCGCTGGCATCGCTCGGCGTGCGGGTTCAGGCCAAGTCGACGGATAACATCACCGTCCTGGCCGGCGTGTTCGACGACAATCCGGGTGGCGGCGCGTTCGACGACGATGCGCAGGAGCTCGACAAGAACGGCGCCAAGTTCAATCTCAACACAGGCGCCTTGTTCATCGTCGAGCTGCAATACGCAACCAA
>NZ_AFPR01000617.1:0-1341 GCF_000219295.1 Acidiphilium sp. PM | reverse complement strand
GACACGGTGATACCCTGGGACCGGTTCTGCTCGACCGTTATGGAAGCGGAAACTCTGGTTCGTTCGGAAGATTTCGATCCCTACGAGGTGCTGAGCGAACATTATGCCGGCATTCGGCGCTGGGCGCCGGCGTTTCTGGCCACTTTCGAGTTTCAGGGTGTTCCCGCCACGGCGTCGTTGATGCGCGCGATCGCCATGCTGCGCGCCATGAACAGCGCGGGAGCCTCGACGCTGCCCAAGTCAGCGCCGACCGCCTTTGTCCGGCCGCGCTGGGCGCGTCATGTCCTCACGGCACACGGCATCGACCGGCGTTATTACGAACTCTGCGTCCTGGCGGAATTGCGCCAGCGCCTTGCTGCCGGCGATGTCTGGGTTACCGGCAGCCGGCAATACCGGGCCTTCGAGGAGCGGCTGATCTCCAGGGAGACGCTGCAGGTCCTGCAGAAAGAGTCCGGCATTCCGGTTGCCATCGAGACTGACTTCGATCGCTTTATCGAGACCCGGCGGACCTGGCTGGATGCGCGGTTGGCCGAGGTCGACATCCGTGCCCGGGGCGGGCTGCTTCCCGATGTGACGATCGAGAAGGGCGTGCTGAGAATCACGCCGATCGAAAAATCGACCCCGCCCGAGGCCGAAGCGCTGGCAGCGAAGCTCTATGCCACGCTGCCCCGCATCCGGATCACCGACCTGCTGACGGAAGTGGCCGGCTGGACCGGCTTCCCGGACTGCTTCACCCATCTGCGCACCGGCGAAACCGCCGCTGATCCCCGGGTGCTGATGGCGGGGCTGCTGGCCGATGGCCTCAATCTCGGACTGACCCGGATGGCCGAAGCCTGCAGCATCGCCAGTCTGGGCCAGCTCGCCTGGACCGCTGACTGGCACATCCGCGACGAAACCTACGCCCTGGCGCTGCGCCGCCTCGTCGAGCACCAAAATCGCGAGCCGCTCGCCGCTCTCTTCGGGTCGGGAACAGCCTCATCCTCGGACGGGCAGTTCTTCCGCGCCGGCGGCTCTGGCCGGGATGCGAGCCGGATCAATGCGCACTACGGCCCCGAACCGGGTCTGAAATTCTACACCCATCTCTCCGATCGCTACGCGCCGTTCCATACCAGGGTGATCGCCGCAACCGCCAGCGAAGCCCTGCATGTCCTCGACGGCCTGCTTGATCATCACGGCGATGCGCCGCCACGTCAGCACCGGCACCATACCGATGGCGGCGGGGTGTCGGATCATGTCTTTGCCCTGTGCGCCCTGCTTGGATACGTGTTCGCGCCGAGAATTCCCGATCTGAAAGACCGGCGTCTCTACAGTTTTGCCAGACCGGCAGCCTATCCGACGCTC
>NZ_AFPR01000589.1:0-22612 GCF_000219295.1 Acidiphilium sp. PM | reverse complement strand
AAATGGCGCAACTCACCCCGCCGCGGCCTGATCACCCCACACTTCCTGATGGTCTCCTGAGATAGGGGTCCATCCGCAACCGCACACCTTCCAGCAGCGCTGCGAGATGCCATGGTTCGATTAGCTGACCATCTGCCCCGGCCTGCCGGCGCACGGCGTCGAGCCGGAACCGGAAAAGGAACGCACTGCTCAAAGGGTGCATTGTCAGGGCTTGGTCCAGCCGGGCGAAGCTCGCCGAGGCCCGTTCCAGGGCGGCGAATAGCCGTCGGGGCGGTTCAGTGAGCTCCGGCCTATCGAAGATATCCATTTCTTCGCACCTTTCCTCATCTCGTTTGTGGCGATTTTTTTATGGCTTTAAATCAATTATATAGAGCGTTTTTACCGAAAAATTTGATCATAGAACTTGATAACCATTTTTTTTCATGTGCCAGGCGTCGCCATCACCGCCCGGCTCGCCGCTTATCCGATGACCAGCCCAACGCGCCCCCGAGATTCCGTGGTTCCGGGTGTTTGAAATAGCGGCGCTGAGGCGTCTGCCACGGCGCTTTGGGCCCGCAATCCTCGCCAGGCCAGCTTTGCATCCAGCCGCAACCTGTTCTGGCTGATTGGGAGGGATCGGCCTGTGGTTGTTGCCATCTGCTGGCCGGCGATCTGGCAACCTTTACAAACGACCGTTTATTGATCTGTTATTGAATTGCAAAAAATGCCATCCGACAGGAGCGTGATCGTCGTGAAGCCGTCAAAGCGTCGAAATGCCCCCGAGACAGGCCGGCTGATTGGCTACGCCCGCGTGTCAACCGATACCCAAGGTGTTGATCCGCAACTCGATGAGCTGCGCGCCGCCGGATGCACCATTATCCACGAAGAACACGCCTCCGGCGCTGATCGCGGCCGGCCGGTATTAATGCGCCTGCTGAAGGAAATCCGCCCCGGAGAAACTCTGGTGGTGGTGCGGCTTGATCGTCTCGCCCGCTCTGTCAGCCACTTGCTTGCCGTCATCGAGCAGCTGGAAACCGCAGGGGCGCATTTCAGGAGCCTGCGCGATCCGATCGACACCACAACAGCGCAAGGTATGTTTTCCCTGCAGGTGCTCGGCGCCGTCGCGCAGCTCGAGCGGGCACTCATCGCCGAGCGCACCAGGGCCGGCCTACTCGCTGCCCGCAGCCGCGGACGTATCGGCGGCAATCCGGGCCTGCGCGCGCGTGACCCGGAAGCCATCCGCAAGATCAGAAAGAGTCGCGATGCAGCGTATCTCAACACAGTGCTCGCCCAGGTCGACGCCTGGCTGCCGACCGTCCGCAGGATGCGGCCCGACCAGCCTTGGGGGGATGTTGTCCGGGTTCTCAACCGCGGCCAGGCCACACTAGCGCATCACGCTTCCGGCAGAATCTGGACCGTCGAGCGACTGCGCCGCACCGTTCATCGGCTCGTTGCAGAAGGTTTGGCTGACCGCACCCTACTGGGTCGTGCTCCTCCACAGCGGAGTGACGACCGACTGGTACGCCTGGTTGCCGGCATCAAGACGGCGGCACCTGGCCACACCCTGCAGCAGATCGCCACTCAGCTCGAGGCCATGCGTGAGCGCACCCCTCGGGGTGGCACGCGTTGGCATCCATCTTCGGTCAGACACTTGCTTATCAGGGCCGAACGCCTCGGCCTCCTCTTAACCTGATATCGAGGCTGGATGATTGAGAGAGCCACCGTCTGGCTCGGCTGGTGTGAATTGAATGATGAAGGGTCATGGTTGAAATAGGTGATGAGGTCTGAGAAGGCGGCGTTCTGGTGTGCATCGAGGCTCGGGCATCTGAGGCTGCGACCCGGTAAGATAGAGGACCCTTCGCGCGCCTTGGCGCTGTGCAACTCGCTTGGGAAATATGTTACATACCGTGTGACAAAGGAAAGCTGCTCGTAATGGTGGATCTGCCGATTCCAAACGACGCGACGAAGCTATGGTTGCGATCCAGCTGGTCGCGGTTTAGTCGTACTGATGGCTGTGAAATCACTCTCAATTGGACCAAAGTTGGCTTTCGCTGGCAGGCTATGGTGCCGAATTTCCATAATAATAAAAGAAGTGGTTGGATTATATTAAAAGATGAAAACGGCGTTGTTGACTTCAAGAAATACTCACATGCAATGAAACTCGTAGAGCAATATATTTCAAAAAATGAGACATAATAATATCTCAATCAATTATATTATTTATAAATAATTCCAAATATATACTGTTATAATTAATTATGTATCGATAATATTCAAAAAATAAAACCATATAAAATTATAGTAATATAAGATTCATATAGCCATATCAACTTTTCTTATGTATACGACGTCCGGATAAAGAAACTGATTTTTTGGTTATATTTGGTCTATTTTCTATGATATTTGCGAGATTATCTATTATCAAGCTATCTTTTAATTGATTTATACTTACCATAAGCGCCGCCGCCTGCCTCAAATATTCAACGGCGGCAAGATATATACGTTTTTCATCGTGGCCGAACTCGGACATCGATTTGCATTCTGTTTGTGATTCTGCCGGATTAATCATTTTGGATTATCCCTATTAGAAATGACAAACTTCACGCTTTCCACGATATTGCTAAATATACAAAATCGTTTATTTATGCAACCCATAGTAGCATATTCGTAGTTTGGATGCGTTTTGCGAAAATCTACGAACCGTAACAAAACATTACGATATTCTATATTCACCCTGTTGATCTGGATATTTTTTGATTCAGATGGTGGGGCTTGGGTGAATTTACACAACCATTGGCTGCAGTCGCTGCTCTGGCTGTTCCTTGGTTTGAGCGAGACCATCTGCGTAGTCGCGGCAGCTACGTGCGACGGCAGTAGTCTCGCTCCCGTTGACACGTTCGACAGGATCGAAGACCCCGGCCCGGTAGACGGTCATCGTTTTGGCCACCAGTACCAGGCCGTTACATCTGTCCGTTGAAAGATCCCCTTACGGACAGGGCCAGATAGCGCTGAAGAAACATCGCTATCAAAAACACTTGATATATACCATGTCATATACCATCTGTGTTATGTATCTTGGAGGGCGCGATGACGCAGATCGCTAAGATTTTCAACAATGGCCGCAGCCAAGCGGTGCGGCTTCCTGCCGCCTATCGCTTTGAGGGGACGACAGTCTTTATCCGCAAAGACCCGGACACCGGAGACGTGATCCTGTCACGGCGTCCACCGAGCTGGAAAGGTTTGCTCGATGCGATTGAGGCTGGTGGCGTTCCGGCTGATTTTCTTGGACCCGCCGAGCGTGAGCAGGAACAGGCAGAACGTGACCCGTTTGCCGAGGTCGAACAGTGATTGCCCCAACGTCCGCATTGTTGATGCTCGATACAAACACAGTTAGCCATATAGTCAAAGGCAACGAGCGTGCCTTGGCGCGGTTGACAGCAATCCCCATGAGTCAGGTTTGTATCTCTGCCATCACCGAGGGAGAGTTACGCTTTGGCCTTGCCAAGCGTCCGCAGGCCACCCGCTTGCATCGTATCATCAATGAGTTTTTGCAGCGTGTGGAGACTAAGCCATGGGATTCAGCAACCGCTATCGCTTACGGAACTTTGCGCGCGACTTTGGAAGGAAGCGGGCAAAAAATTGGCGCCTTGGACCTGCTGATTGCTGCCCACGCAATAGCCTTGGACTGCATACTTATCACCAATGACGCTGGCTTCGGAAAAATCGGGCAGCTAAAAATCGAAGATTGGACAGCATGAAACTATGAAGGCGTAACGTAATTATCGCGCCTTAGTCACCCCGCCTGCGGGTGAGATCCACGAGCGATCAAGTCTCGACGGGTAAGCCCGCCGCCTTCCACTCCGGATAGCCATCCTCCAGTCGGATGGCCTGCACGCCACGCGCCCGTAACTGCGCCACGGCGTCATATGACAGAACGCAATAGGGTCCCCGGCAATACGCGACGACCGGGACATTCTCGGTGAAGCCGCCCAGCGCCGCATCCAGCTGATCGAGGGGAATGTTCAGGGCACCCGGCAAGTGGCCCCGGGCGAACTCGTCCGCCGGCCGGACATCGAGGAGTGTCACGCTGCCGTCCCGGAGGCGTTCAAGCAGGGCCAAGCGCGATACGGGCTCGAGAGAATCCCGCGCCCGGAAATAGGACTGCAGCACCTGATCGATTTCCGCGATGTTCCGTTCGCCCACTCGGCCCAGGCTGGCCAGCAACGTCACCACCTCGGTTTCGGAGACCAGGCTGTAGAACATGTTCTTGCCCTCCCTCCGCGGCGCCGCAAGGCGGGCACGGCGCAAGACCTGCAGGTGGCGGGACGTGTTCGAGAGTGAGAGGCCGATCCGTTCGGCAAGATCCTCCACGCTACGCTCGCCCTGGGCGATCAGTTCGAGAATTTCGATCCTGTGCGGATGCGCAAGTGCCGCTGCGATCTCGGCGAGATGGCTGAAAATCTGTTGCTTTGGACCACTGCTTGACTTCATCACTGACTCATTCAATCAATATCGCGAATGATAACGTGATAGCGCGTTGGCAACAAGATCGCCGCGTCAGCCAGGAGCCAAACCCATGATCCTCCGACAGTTCCTGCACACCGACCCCACGGCGGCTTCCTATCTGCTCGGCTGTGTCGGCAAGGGGGCGGGCGTGGTCGTCGACCCGCTGTTTCCGATTGAGCCTTATCTGCAGGCCGCATCGGCCTCGGCGACGCCGATCCGCCTTGTGATCGACACGCATCTGCATGCCGATCATCGCTCCGCCGGCCGCGCGCTGGCAGAGGCGGCCGGTGCCGAATACGCCATCCACGAATCAGCCGAGGTGGGCTATGCTTGCCGCCGTCTTGTGGACGGCGAACGGCTCGAACTCGGCAATGTCGTGCTCGAGGTGCTGCACACGCCCGGCCACACGCCGGAGCATCTCTGCCTCACGGTGACCGACCGCACCCGCGCGGATGAGCCATGGAGCGTGCTCGGCGGCCACACGCTCATGGTGGGCGATGTCGGCCGGACCGAGCTTGCGACCGACGCCGCGCGCGGCGCGCGCGATCTGTTCACCAGCCTTGTTCGGCTCAAGGCGTTACCCGACCATATCGAGGTGCTGCCCGGTGCTCTGGCCGGCTCTGTCTGCGGCCGAGGTCTTTCCGGCAAACCCGTGTCCACCATCGGCTTCGAGCGGCGGTACAATCCCGCCTTTCTCATCGGCGATGCCGACCGCTTCGTCGCCTTCATGCTCGAGAACATTCCGCCCGCGCCCGAGGGGGCGGGCGAACTGCGCGCCTGGAATTCGGGCTTCACCGCGTGACCACAGAGGCGAACGCCTCGGTTCATATTCGCGGCATCACGGCCAATCGCGGCCAGTTCACCCTGCAGGCGCTGCAGGTCTTCTTCGTCGGTCTTGTCATCGGTATGGAGCGAGCGGTCCTGCCGACCCTCGCGCATGAGTTCGGCGTTGCTCCCGGTGCCTTTCTTTTCCTCGCGAGCTTCGTTCTCTCCTTCGGCCTGGTGAAGGGCGCGCTCAACCTTGTCGCCGGCGGGCTTGCCGACCGGTTCGGCCGCAAACCTGTCCTCATCGCCGGCTGGATCGCAGCCATTCCCATCCCGCTGCTGATCTGGACGGCACCCAGTTGGTGGTGGATCGTCATCGCCAACATCTTTCTCGGGATCAGCCAGGGCTTCACCTGGACGATGACGGTGACCAGCCAGATCGATCTCGCCGGCAGCCACCAGCGCGGGCTGGCCGTCGGCATCAACGAGGCCACGGGATATGTAGCCGTCGGTCTCGCCGGTGCCTGTGCCGCCCTGCTGGCCGAGGCGGTCGGCGCGCGCGATGCCCTGCTGATTTTCGGCATGGCCACGATTGTTCTGGCCTTCGCCACGATCACCCGCGTCCGCGATACGCTCGCCTGGGTCAAGGCCGAACATGCCGAGGCTGGTGCTGGCGCATCGCAAGATCATACGCTCACGCTCCGCGCGATCTTCGTCCGGATCTCTTTTCGTGATCGGGTCGGCCGGGCGATCTGCCAGGGCGGGATCGTCAACAAGATCGCCGACACGCTGGTCTGGGTGATGTTCCCGCTGTTCTTCAAGGCACATGGCGCCAAGCTGATCGAAATCGGCTGGCTGACCGGCACCTACGCCATGGTCTGGGGCGTCTCGCAGCTCTGGACCGGTCATCTCGGTGACCGGATCGGCAGGCGGACCCCGGTGATCGCAGGGTTCTATCTTCTCGCGGCGGGCATCGCACTCACCGCCGTAGGGGGCAACGCGGTGCTCTGGCTGCCAGCGGCGGTGATCATGGGTATCGGAATGGCACTGCTCTACCCTAACTTGATCGCCGCGATGTCCGACCAGGCGGCGCCACTGATCCGCGGCAAGGCTCTCGGGACCTACCGCTACTGGCGCGACACCGGCTACGCGCTCGGCGCCCTGTTGCTCGGCCTCATCGCGCAGTTTGCCCAGGCAACCCTTCCGACGCTCTGGATCACGGCGATCCTCGTGGCCGCATCCGGCATGTGGCTTACGCGCGACCTCCCGCGCCGATAAGAGCGGGGAAACCGCACGTCGCGCTGATGATGGCCTTCAGCACGAAATTCGGCTTGACGTCTATCAATGCGCGATACCGATGTCCCTTCAATCTGCTGAACATGGATTACGGCAACAACATACAGCACACGGTCGAGGCCCGCGCGGGCGGCTACATGAGCCAGGTGATCGCCCTTGTCCCATCCCTCCACCTGCCCACCCCAGAGCAGCCGCGAAACTTCCAGGCAGAACGGCACCCCATGGCCACGCTGCGCTGCGGCTACACCCAGGCGTCCGAGTCTGCGAGCGAGCGGCTGGTCGGGCAAAAACGTCAGAGTGACCGGATCCTGTGCGATCGGATCAGAGGAACTGGACGGCGGAACGGCATCCCCTGGAAGGCTGCGGTACGCGCGCTGTCGAGTATGAAATAGGGGCGTGCGAGGGGTTTCATGCTCCGAAAGTATTCCGGGTTTCTCAGCGCAGCAGGATGAACAATGCGCACCTCAAGCGGGGCATCGAACCGTTCCGATAACGCGATGACGCGCGGGAGCGCGATGTACGAGTATGGGCTGCGTAATGACCAAAAAGAGTGATGCGGTTGCTCACGGTTGACGATCCTTACTGATCAATCCGATCCATTGAGGGCGATGACGTGCAAGACCGGAAATGCCAAGTCCCTTCCCGGCTGATAAGACGCGAATGCGGCGGATGTTCATGCCAGCCTCGAAGTGAAAGAGCTTCATGCGTGCGTCCTGCGACAGGTCGATGCCGTGTCATGATCAGGCGCAGGCTTGTCCGGTCTCAGCGGACGACATTGCCTCAGTCTTGCCGAACCATTGTTCGACCGCCGGAAGGATGCGCGCCCCAGGCTGAAACCCATGAGTGACGAGTGCATACTGATTGTCGTCGCCTTCGCCAGCGATCAGAGTTGGGAATCCCCTGATGCCGGCCGACTGCGCGATCGCGAAGTCGCCCCGCGTTTCTTCACCGGCCGCCTCGCTGTCGAACTCGCTGCGGAAAGTCTCAGCATCCACCCCGAGTTCAGCGGCAAGGGCCGCGAGGGTGTCGGTATCTGTCACGTCGCGGTTTTCAGCATAGAAGGCGCGGTGGATGCGCCGCAGCGCCGCAAGTCCGGTCGCCATGCCGCGGCGTCGCAGCACGACCACGGCGCGGCTCGGCGGTTCCGTATCGTAGACGAAGCGTCCGCGGTCAAAAAAGGCGAGGTCGAAGGGCTGGCCGGATGCTTCGTGGACGTGTTCCCAGTGGCTGCGGATGTCGCCACGGTCATGCGTGGTCATCGGCTCCTTCGTCCAGGGCCGCAGTCCCCCCATGATTAGGCGGATCGGCAGCGACGTGCCGAACTGCGCCGAGATCGCCTCGATCACGGGCGAGAAGCCCCAGCACCAGGAGCACATCGGGTCGGCGAAATAGACGAGGTGAGGCTTGCGCATGTTCGGTCTCCCACGGAGGCGATTGGTTCGGCTTGATTTAGATGGATCGTTCTATTATATATGGTATGCAAGCTGTTTCTGGACAAGGCCGATGCCGCGAACCCGTACGCTCTCCGACGACACCGTTCTCGAACGCGCCATCGGCGTTTTCTGGCAGAATGGCTATGCCGGAACGTCGCTGCGCGATCTCACGCAGGCGACGGGACTAAGCTCGGCCGCCCTGTATCATCGCTTCACGGACAAGGACGGGATGTTCGTCCAGGCGTTGCACCGCTACGCGGACGACGGTTTGGTCGAGCGCCTGACCCGTCTCTCCGCTGCCTCGGATCCGCTCGGCGCCATTCGCGACTTTCTGAACGAGATGATCGCGATGTCGCTCGCCGATCCGCAGCATCGCGGTTGCCTGCTCGTCAACACCGCGCTCGACGGCGCCACCATGTCGAGCGCGGCGCGCGACCTCGTGCGCGCGCGGCTCGGCGAGGTCGAGGCATTCTTCGCACAGCGGCTTGAATCCGCGGTCGCGGTCGGCGCGCTTGATCCGACGATAGGCATCGCCGCGAACGCCACGGCTCTGCTCGGCACGGTTTTCGCCATCCGCGTGATGGCGCGTCTCGACCCCAACCCCAAACGGCTGCGGGCGCTGGCCGACCACCCCATCGCCAGCCTTCCCAAGCCGGAGAAGCTCAAGAACAAATGACCCCGCCGATGATCGACCTCTACTACTGGACGACGCCCAACGGGCACAAGGTGACGATCTTCCTCGAGGAGACGGGCCTGCCGTATCGCGTCTTTCCCGTGAACATCAGCGCGGGGGACCAGTTCAAACCCGAGTTCCTCGCCATCGCCCCGAACAACCGGATCCCGGCGATCGTCGATACGGCGCCGGCCGATGGCGGCGCGCCGATCAGCGTCTTCGAGTCCGGCGCCATCCTGCAATATCTCGCCGAGAAGACTGGCAAGTTCCTGCCCACCGACATTGGCGGCCGCACCGACGTCATGCAGTGGCTGTACTGGCAAATGGGCGGCCTCGGACCGATGGCCGGTCAGAACCATCACTTCGTTCAATATGCCCCGGAGAAGCTGTCCTACGCAATCAACCGCTATGTCAACGAAACGAACAGGCTTTACGGTGTGCTGAACAAGCGGCTCGCCGATCGCGCGTTCATAGCCGGCGATTACTCTATCGCCGACATGGCGAGCTATCCCTGGATCGTGCCGCATCAGCGCCAGCAGCAGAACCTCGACGATTTCCTCCATCTGAAGCGCTGGTTCGAGACGATTCGCACGCGCCCCGCCGTCGAGCGGGCCTATGCACTGGCCGAAAAGGTCAACACAACGCCCGTGGTCAGCGATCAGTCCCGTGCGCTGCTGTTCGGCCAGTCAGCCGCCAACTCAACTGGAGCGAAAGCATGAGCGCCGATCTTCGTCTCTTTGATTTGGCCGGCGCCGACGACGATCTGCGATTCAGCCCAAATTGCTGGCGCACGCGTCTCGCGCTGGCCCACAAGGAGCTGCCGGTCGAGACGATCGCGTGGCGCTTCACCGAGAAGAACGCCATCGCAAAATCCGATCAGGGCAAAGTGCCCGTTCTCGTGGCCGGCGACAAATGGCTTTACGAAAGCTGGGATATCGCAGAGTACCTGGAAGACACCTATCCCGACCGGTCCTCGCTGTTCGGCTGTCCACAAGGCCGCGCGACGGCGCGCTTCGTCAACCAGTGGGCGAGCGAAGTTCTGCATCCGGCGGTTGCGCGCGTGGTCGTGCCCGACATTCCCGCCGTGCTGCACGAGAAGGACAAGGACTACTTCCGCACGACGCGCGAAGCCGCGTTCGGGCGCACATTCGAGGTGATTGCCGCCGAGCGCGGCGACGCGCTGGCTGTCTTGAATCGGACGCTCGCGCCGCTGCGCAGCACGGTCTCCAAGCAGCCCTTCGTGGCCGGCGCAGCGCCGGCCTATGCCGATCATGCAGTCTTCGGCGCCTTCCAGTGGGCGCGCGTCATCAGCTCCGCCGCACTTTTGGAGGACAACGATCCCGTATCTTCCTGGGTCGAGCGGATGCTCGACGCCTATGACGGCCTCGCCCGATCGGCGAAGCGGATGGCAAGCGCCTAGCGGCGCTTTCTCCACTCCGGAATCTCCGCGCCCCTCCGCGGAGAAGGTTGCTTTGCGGGCCATGCGTCCCGCACGCAAACAAAATCCCAGACGCGAATTTGCAAGGAGTTTCATTGTGACTTCAGAAGCCAAGCTCGATCTGCCTGCACAGACCTTGGAGAGCGGCGAGACAGCGGTCCGCCAGGTGCTTGAGAAGGCCAAGGCGCAGGTCGGGTTCATCCCGAACATGTATGCGAACATGGTTAATTCGCCCGGTGTGCTAAACACCTATCTCGACGGCTATGCGCGCTTTCGCAGCGACTCGACCTTCACGCCGGTCGAGCAGGAAGTGGTGTTCCTCGTGATCAGCACATCGAACGGATGCAGTTACTGCACGGCCGCACACAGCATGATCGCCGACAAAATGTCGAAGGTTCCGACCGACGTCCTGGATGCGTTGCGCGCGCGCAAGCCGATCGCCGACACACGGCTCGCGGCGCTCGCGAAATTCACGCAGACGATGTTCGACACGCGCGGCCGCCCCACTCAGGCGGATCTGAACAGCTTCTGCGCCGCGGGCTTCGGCGATCGGCAGGCTCTCGAAATCGTTCTGGCGTTGGCGGTCAAGACGCTCAGCAACTACGCCAACCACCTCTTCCACACGGAGGTCGATGAGATCTTTGCCGACTACAAGCTCGCGCCGGCTGCCTGATCCACACGAAACCGTAATAACGGGGCCGGATTGCCGGCCCCATTTCAACAGGAGCAGTCTAAATGGACACAACGAGCAAACTGCATCCCGGCTCGCCCTTCGCCGCCGTCACCTTCAAGCAACTCGATGGCGCCGATATTACTTTCGGTGCCTCTGGCGGGTGGCAGGCGTTGTTCGTCATCCGCGGCCAGCATTGCCCAATATGCAAGTCGTATCTCTCGGAAATCGAGCAGAGGCGCGAGGCTCTGGCGACGCTCGGGGTGTCGATTGCCGCGGTCTCCGCCGACAGCGAAGCGCAGACTCGCATCACCGCCGAGGCGGCGAAGGTGAACTTCCCACTTCTCTACGGCATGGATGAGGCGACCATGCACCGGCTCGGCCTCTATGTGTCCGAGCCGCGCTCGGCGCAGGAGACCGACCACCGTTTCCCCGAGCCGGCGCTGTTCGTCGTCAATCCCCAAGGCGTTCTGCATCTCGTCGACATCGCCAATGCGCCGTTTCTGCGCCCCGATCTCGACCGTATCGTCCGCGGACTTGGTTTCGTCATCGAAAAGGCCTATCCGATCCGGGGCACCGTGAAATGAGCCAGCTCACCGGCATTCGCGCCTGCATCTTTGATGCTTATGGCACGATCTTCGATTTCGGCTCCGCCGCGGCACGGTGCGCGGATATTCCAGAGGACAAACGCGCCGCGCTGACGAATCTTTGGCGCGACAAGCAGCTGCAATACACTTGGTTGCGCTCGCTGCAGGGCCGCTACGCTGACTTTTGGCAGGTCACGGGGGAAGCGCTCGACTTCACGCTCGACAGTCTCGGCATTACGACGCCCACCCTTCGCGAGCGTCTGATGGACCTCTATCTGACACTGTCGGCCTTTCCCGAGGTCCCTGACACGCTGCGGCGGCTGAAGGAGGCAGGTTTCGTCACCGCGATCCTGTCCAACGGATCGCCTGCGATGCTCGACGCGGCAGTGCGCGGTGCCGGGCTGCGAGACCAGCTCGACGCCGTGCTGTCGACCGACGCCGTGCAGGTCTTCAAGACGCATCCGCGCGTTTACGAATATGCCCTGCAACAACTCGGGATGAGGGCAGAGCAGGTGTCGTTCCAATCGTCCAACGCCTGGGACGCCTTCGCGGCCTCCGCTTATGGGATGCGCGTGGTGTGGTGCAACCGCTACGGCCAGAGGCGCGAGCACCTGCCGGGCGCGCCGGACCATGAGGTGCCAAGCCTTGCCGCACTGCCAGCCCTGTTGGGCCCCCCAGCTGATCTGGGCTAAGGAAAGAAATTGGCTCTATTCGCATTTCGTATTGGCCTGCGCTGGATGCAAGGCATTCATTGACCTCGCAGCCGTCAGCCGAAGCGGCGAGACGAAGTTGACCGGCTTCACCGATGGCTGTCCTGGTCTCCGATCCATATTGGCTGCCGCCGGCATCACCAAGCCGCCGATTCTCGACTGGTTCCACATCGCAATGCGGCTCCAGCACCTGAAGCAGATCGCGGATGGACTGGCCGCCGATGATGCCGCGCGGGTGGAGGCCAGGGCAATCGCATTTCAAAATATGCCGAGCAATCGGGAGAGGTATTCGTTATCCCATCCGGCACGCTGGAATTTTCCGTGCATGGAGTCTTTTGAGCCGTCCTTCTGCATGACGTTGAGTGCCATGTGGCGCAGACTTGATCGCCATGGATATGGGCGGGCAGGATAAATAAATCTCCTCGGATAAGAGGTGGCCAGCACCCTGAGAGAGGACATACAGGAAAAAAGCGGCATGCGCTCAGGCCAGAGCATGACGAACGATTTGGTCGATGTGAAGCTGAGCCAGATCGATATGTGGGAAATCCGGCTGATGTTCCGCATAAAACGACGACAGATCGGTTCCCGCTAGAAGAATTGCCTGCGCATTGTTCCTTTGCAAAAGCCGATTGGCCAGTCTGCTGAATTCCGTCATTTCAGGCTGCGTCGCCCGTTTCCCGTGAATGGCGATCTCGGCATACGTATTGTGCACCCAATCGAGATCATCCCTGTCCAGCGAGATATCCCGTTTTTTCGGAACGGCTCCGAAGACGCGCGTCTGCATGACAGCACGGTTGCCGAACACAGCAACGCGATCCGTCCCGGCGGCAGCAAGTCCGGCGGGAACGACATCCAATATGCTGATCAGGGGAACACGGGCCACACGTGTTATGTCCGATATGGCGATATGAGGCGCGACGGCGGAAATGGCGACGATTTCGCACCCGGCATCGGCGAGTTCATTGGTTAGGCCCCCGAGATAGGCGCCAAGAGCAATCCTGTCCTCTGTAGCTACATAAGATAATACCCGCAAGACGTCCGCGTGGCTGAGGACAAGTTGCAGTGGAGCTTGACTCGCGGAGAACCTTTTTTGGATCTGCTCGTAATAGAAAATACCCGCCCGGAGCGCGAGACCTCCGATAAGACCTATCTTGCGCATCAGGAACTCCATTATTGTCTCAACCTCGATGCGCGTGACGATAACGCATCCGAGAAACTTGCCAATCATGACTTGTGATTCGCGTGAAGGAGCGTGGCGCGCTTCCCTGCGCCATACCCTGTCGTTTGGACTGAGCGAATCAGAAATAGCCAGCCTTGTCCAGCGTTATCCGCGCACAGGTCTCCTAGTCCCGGCATTTGGTGGATTGGGTTCAGGATGAATCTGTCTAGCTCGGATGTCCAGATTTTGCAGATGTATTCGTAGGGCGTGAGCCCACCGAGGGTCTTGAGCCGCTCCTGTCGTTCCGATCATTGAGTTCGCAGCCTATCTCCCCATCTCTATCCCCCTGTCGCGGCCGCGCTCGAGCTGTTTCTGGGCCGCGGCCTGCTTCTCGCGGGCGGCCTCCCGGGCCTTGGCCAGTTCGGCGGCCCGCTGCCGTGACTGCTCGAGGGTCTTCTGCCGCGCCCGTTCCCGGCTGATGTGGCTCACCGGCATTTCCCGCTCGACCTCCCGCGCCAGCAGGCTGCGCGCTGTCTGCCGCTCCGCCCAGCGTGACCAGGCGGCGGACAGCTTGTCCCGGTCATCGGTGATGATTTGCAGCCCGGAGCGCTCCCGCGACGCCGCCACATAGGCGGTCTGCGCCGTCGCCACCCGGCCCGCCTCGCCGACCACGATCGCCCGCTCCACCGTCGCCCCCTGGCTGCTGTGGATGGTCCGGCAATAGCCATGATCGATCACATGCGCCCGATCGACGCCGATGCAGATTTCCACGCCGGCATCGCTGCGCACCAGCGCCTCGCCCCGCGCCCGGTCCAGCCCGGTCACCACCCCGCCCATGCCGTTGCTGACACCAAGAGCGCGGTCGTTCTCCCGGAACACGATCCGCTCGCCCTCAGCCAGGCCAAGGGTCCGCGCATGATAGGCGGTCGCCGTCTCGCCCGATGGCCGCCAGGCGATCTCCGGGGCACCTACCCCGTCGGCAGGGCCACCCAGCGCCCGCAGCGTCACGTGGTCCCCGTTTCGCCCGACAACCGCCCACTGGCTGCCCCGTGCCGCCACCATGCGCCGCCCGTCCTTCAACTCCCGGGAGAATGTCACCACCATCCCCGTCTCGTAGGATGAGACCCGCCGCGCCTGTTCCCGGGTCAGGTCCGCCTTGTCCAGCACCTGCACCGACAGGTCGTCCCGGCCGAGTTCGCCCCGCGCCCGCAGACCGTCACGGATCTCCGCGTTGACCCCCTCGCGCATCCGGTTGGTTCCCGCCAGCACCAGCGTATCCGCCCGCTCCGCCGGCGTCAGGCCGAGATACGCCTCGGCCGCCGCCCCGGTGAGACGGTCTTTCTCCACCACCGCCATGTACGGCTGCGCCGCAAGCACCGCGCCCGCCGCGTCGCCGCGCGCGAACCGCTGCGCGATCTCCCGCAGCGCCGGATCACGCTGCCGCTGCACTTCATCCATCCGCACATGCCGCAGCGCGCCCGCCTCCAGCAGCTGCTGGAACGGCGATCCCGCCTCCACGCTCGCCAGCTGTCGCGGATCCCCCACCAGCAGCGTCCGCGCCCCCTCCGCCTCGGCGCGCTGCATCAGCCGGGCCATGTCGCGCGCCGACACCATCCCCGCCTCGTCCAGCACATAGAGACTGGGCCGCGCCCCAGCCGCAGCCCCACCAGTTTCGGCCGCCGGCCGGCGTAGCCCGGACTCCAGTGTCTGGGTCCGGTCACACCCCGCCTGTCCCAGCTCCCGCGCCGCCGCAGCGCTCGGCGCCAGTCCGACAATCTCGTACCCCGCCTCCCGATACGCCGCGACGATTGCACCCATCGCGCGCGTCTTGCCCGAACCCGCCGCCCCCACGATCCCGACATGCCGGTCCTCGGTCCCAAGCGCGAGGCGGACCGCTTCACGCTGTCCGGCGGTGAACACCAGACCCCGGTCTCGCTCCTGCCGCTCCAGCACATGTTCGATCGCATCCGGCTCGGCCACCGGCCGGGCCGTACCCCGTCCGGTCGTCACCACCGCCAGCACCCGCCGCTCGGTCTCCAGCGCCGCCCGTGTCGTGAACACCAGACCGCGTCTCTCATCCGCCCCGGCCACCAGCCCGCCGGCACGCTGCCTGATCGCCTCCGCCACCTCGGCCGATCCCACCCGGCCCAGCCCTGCCAGCAGCGCCTCCCGCGCCAGCCCCGCCTCGCTGAATACGCTCGCCCGCTCGCCCAGATGCCGCGCCGCGCCCGCCACTGCCTCTCGCGCCAGAACCATCGCATGCTCTGGACCGCCGGCATCGCGTTCCCCGGCGCCACCGCGATCCAGACCGGATCGCTCCCGCTCAAGCGCGATGCTCCGTACCCGTTCCAGGTCGAGGCCGACCTCCCGCGCCCGAACCCGCCACCCATAGCGCTGCTCGACCTCCCCGGGTCGCCCCTTCTCCACCCGGGTCGATACATTCGCCCGCACACGCTGCGCCGCACTCGCCGCCTCCCGGTCAAGACCGCCCGCCGCCAGCGTCCGGTCAATCTCCGCCGTCCGCCGGCTGAACGCCGCAATCTGCTCCCGCGTCAGACCTGCGATCTCGAACCCGTCCCGCGTCCGCTCGATCCCGTAGCCCAGGTCCGCCACGCGCTTCGCCAACTCCGCCTTGTACACCGCGTCCAGCATGTGCAGCGTCTCGTTCCGCACACCGAAGTCAAGCGACGCCGCACTCCATACCCCGTCCGATCGCCGCGTCATGTTGGCAATGATTAGATGCGTGTGCAGCTGCGGATCCGCCACCCCGTCCACCGGCCGGCTGTCCTCGTGCCGATATGCGGCCGCCACCATCCGTCCGGTCCGCTCCACCACCGCCCCCGCCTTGCCCCGCCGCGCCACCAGCATCAGACGCTCCACCTCGCCCGCCGCCGCCCGTACCGCCTCATCATGCGCCGCCAGCAGTCGCGTATCGCCCCCAGCCAGCGCCAGGATGCTGACACTCTTCGGCGCACTAATCGTCAGATCATGCCCCAGGCGGCGGCTTCCCGCCCGGTTGCCCCGCCCGCTCAGATCCGTTCCGTCGGGGAGCCGGCCCGCCAGAACCGACCCCAGCGCCGTGCCCTCTACCGCACCGGCCAGACCAAGCTCAACAGCACCGAACCCTAGCCACACCGACGGCGCGGAACGGCCCTGATAGTAGCCGATCGCCGCAGCGCCACGCTCCGCTGCCAGGCTGTCCTGTCGCTCCGCTTCCAGATACCGAACCACCCCTGCGATGCTGGCACCGGAACCGCCACCTGACGCAGATCCCTGCCCGGAGCCTTGCGCGGTCAGATGGCTATATGAAATCATCGTCCGATTCTCGCTGTCGTCGCTGTTGGTCGTCGGAGGTGGTGTCACCAGAAAGGCTAGGCTGCTGGTCGTTTCCGCTTGCTTGTCGGAGCTGGGGCGTGATACCCCGGCTTCTGCCTTGCCATGCATCATAGGTGCGGTTGTGTGTAAAAGACAAGCAAGGCTTGTCGTCGATAGACCAGAAATTGCGCTCCGGTAGCCAAATGATCGTCACTTGAATGGATATCGATATCGAAGCGATACTCGATCAGCTATACTGTGACAGACCGATATTGCCTCATGGATCGCATCTGGCAATGATCATCATGAGACCGAACGAGAAAGGACAATCGCCATGGCAGATGATACACAGGTAAAGAAGGCTTCTGGAATCAGTCGTGACGATATTAAGGCGATCGCGGCGCAGATGAAGGCACTTCCTGCCGCCCATGATGCTACCCTCATGACCAAGCGCGCTGCGATCGAAGTCCTCAGCGGTGAAATCAAGTCCATGCGTGACAAAGGCTATACTATCGACCAGATCGCCAACTGGCTGCGCGACAATACCCCCCTCGCCGCCAGCGCCGCCACCATTCGCTCGGCTCTCGCCAGAAAACGCGTCCGCAAGCCAGCATCTTCCACACGAACAGAGACAAAGAGTGCGAACGCTGGATCGGCGACATCATCGCAGCTTGGCAAGCATGCGGCAGGTATTGTCCGCAACACCGCCGATCGTCCGTCAAATCCAGCGCCGCCAGCAGAAGTGCCGGGCCGCGCAAAGGTAACCGATACCGGGAAAGCACCGGGAGCTGGCACTTTCGCCCTCGGGAGCGATGACGTATGAGTAGCATCCTCTATGTCGGCGGCAACAAGGGCGGTGTCGGCAAGTCCATGGTCGCCATCGCCCTCGCCGATCATCTCCGCCACGTCCTGAACCGGCCCGTCTTCCTCATCGAGACCGATACCGCCAACCCTGACGCTGCCAAATGTCTCGGGGACGAACTCGACGCCACCCTCGCCGCCGATACCCGCACCGAGGCCGGATGGCAGACCATGATCAACGCCATCGAACAGCACCAGGACAAGACCTGCGTCATCAACGCCGGCGCTCGCGACAATGACGCCATGCGCCGTTACGGCGACTACCTCCACCGCGGCGCCGAAACCCTCGCCATCCCCCTCGCTATCGCCTGGGTGATCAACGACGAGCGCGACAGCCTCCTCGCCCTGCGGGATTTCCTGGAGGGCTACCCGGGGCGGGTCGACGTCATCGGCAACCGCTTCTTCGACGAGACCGGCACCTTCGCCGTCTACCGCGACAGCAAGATCCGCATCGAGATCGAGGCCCGCAGCGGCACGCTCCGCCCCTTCCCGATCCTGCCCAGGCCGCTGGCCGCCGCGGTCAAGACCGATCGCCGCTCCCCCGCCACCATTCTCGCCCAGGCCCCACTGTTCGAACGTATCGCCCTGGAAAAATGGCGCGCCGATTGCACCGAAACCTTTGCTCCCCTCCTCGCCGCCGCCAACCGGACCTGAACCGGACGAACCACTGGCCGCCCAAACACAAGCATCCGATCCCAGGTTCGCCGGCGCCGCGGCGGATCGCTCTCCCGTCGCAAAGGACCCACCCGTCGATGGCCACCGATATCGAGACCGCCTACCGCGAGATCGCCGGTTTTGCCCCCGATCAGGACGCCATCAACCGCATCCGCGGCGCCGGCCGCGTTCTCCGCCTGCAGGACCAGGACAGCGGCTGGCTCCTCCTCATCACCCTCGAAGCCCACAACGCCGCCATCCGCAACACGCTCGACGCCGCCTCTACCCTCGCCGCAGCCGCAGGCGCCGCCGCCGGTGACGCCGGCAAGGCAGCCTCCGCCATCGCTCGTGAGATCAGCCGCGCCGGACCAACCCTCGCCAAATCCATCCAGGACGCCGCCATCGAGGTCGGCCGCGATCTCCGCGGCTCCATCGATCAGGCCACCGGGGCCACAAAGGACACAATCACCGAAACGATTGCCACCGGCACGACCAAGATGGATAGCGCAATCGCCGAGACGTTCCGTCTGGCCACCGACCAGCTTAACCTGGCCGCCGACAATCTCCGCTCGGGCGCCACCGAAACCCGCGACGGCTTTATTACCCAATGGAAAGTTCTCGCCGCCGAAGCCACATCAAAGGCCCTCGACAAACGGATCAAGATCGAAGCCGCCCGCTCCCGTCGGGCCAGCCTCGGCGCCTTCACCACCGCCCTCGCCATCGCGGCGATCGCCTTCGGCGTCTCGGTCTTCATCGCCCATCGCCAGGGCTGGCGCCACGGCTACCGCACCGGCCAGGCCGATCTCCTCACCCACGTCCATAACCAGAAAATCCGCGCCTCCTGGGCCAATACCCCAAACGGCAAACTCGCCTATCAGCTCTACAAGGCCGGCTTCATCCGCAAACTCGCAACCTGCTCCGGACAGGGATGGAAAATCAAGACCAGAGACGGCAAGCAGCTCTGCCTGCCAGAAGCAACAAAAGGCGGAACCATCTACGGCTGGTTCCTGAAATGACAGCCTCAGACGCCCAGCGGGCGGAGCGTTTAAGCGACCGCCGCAAGCTCATAATCAACGTGCAATGCGTCATAGGGGAAGATCACCCCACCCGCCTCGTCCGGCCGCAACACGCCTGCGAGCAACAAAGCCTGAACATCGCCATGGACCGCTTTCACATCCCGCCGGACCAGCCGTGCCAGCCCCCTGATCGACATCGCTTCTTTCCCGGCCATCGCCTGCAAAAGTTCCTGCCGGCGCGGCGTAAGGGTCCGCCACATCAGATCAAGGTTCGGAAACGTGATACGCGGTTCCTGCGCGACGCCGCGAAATGCGGCCGCTAGTCCCCTCCGCGCCTCGTCCAGACTGCCAACGCTGATCGTCACTGTGCGTCTTGCTGTTTCAACCATGCTTCGACATCCTTCCAAAAATCAGCCTCTAACTGGTCAAGTCCGCAAAATTCATAAGGCTCTTCAACCGGGCCGATATGTTTATGGTCCCCCTTCCCGGCTTCATTGTCGTAGCGAAGGGCGCAAACGCCGTTCGATACCAAGGCCAGCCGGTATTTGAACGGATGACTGCTTGCCCGCACCGGTTCGGGCACCCGCCACACAACCATTTCGATGAACGCGGTCTCAGATAACGGCCGCCGGTAGTCGAAGATCGGAACCGCCCTCACCATGTTGGCCACCATACCAACACATTTGGGTGTTGTCTAGCTCGACAACACAACACTCTTGCTCTCCCTGAATAGCTGCGCGCGGCGCCGGTCCGTAGCATCGCCCAGAAACCGCCACCCGCCCGCCACTGATGGAAAAAACGGCACCACGCACGCCATCATGTCCGGCTCGTCATCTTGTGCAGGGATGACGCAATAGCCGATCCACGGATCAGCATCGTCGCCTGGCTGGGGAGCCGACACGAAAGTAGCTTTTACGTACGCATGTCCGAAAATCGAGGATTTATCGGACAAGTTCAAAAGTGTCCGGCAACCACCGCGGGAGGCGAGATCCCGGACAAGCCAGTTTTCGGACAAGAAAACGGACAAATGTTCCTGCCCCGTTCATGGGGTCACCGCACGATCTGTTCAAAATCGTACGCTAAGCGGCGCGGGGTATGAACGGAGCGCGAACATCGCGTAGCGGCCTGAAGCTGGCATTGGGATTGGCGGGATTCCAGACATAATCGCCGGTCAGAGCGATGTGTTCCCATCCGAGCGGCGCGACATGCGCCAGGAGATCATCGGGCACTGCCGTACCCTGGGCCCGCAGGTGCTGGACGGCCTGGTCGAGATAGATGGTATTCCAGTGGACGATGGCGGCGGTGATGAGACTGAGCCCGGAGGCCCGGAAGCTCTGATTTTCGAAGGTGCGGTCGCGGATTTCACCCTGGCGATGGAAGAATACGGCGCGGCGCAGGGCATTGCTGGCCTCGCCCTTATTGAGCCCGGCATGACTGCGCTGGCGCAGAGCGGGATCGGACAGCCATTGCAGGGTGAACAGGGTGCGCTCGATCCGCCCCACAGCCCGTAACGCCCTGGACAGAGTGTTTCCTCCACCGGCGGCGGCCAGCTTCCGCAAGATGACGGAAGGCAGAACAGTGCCGGCATTGATGGATGCCTTTAACCGCATCAACTCCGGCCATTGCCCGAGGATGGCGGTGGTTTCGACGGCGTCGCCGATGAGCGGCACCAGCAGCGGCCAGGTGCCTGGCTTTTCTATCGTGTAGAGCTTGCGGTCCCGGAGATCCTTGATCCTGGGGGCAAACCTGTAACCCAGCAGATGGCAGAGACCGAAGACATGATCGGTCGCGCCGGCGGTATCGGTATAATGCTCGGCGATGCGCAGATCGGTCTGGTGGACATGATGCAGCAGCCCGTCGAGCACATAAGGCGCCTCGCTCATCGTCGCGGAGATGACGCGCGTGTGGAACGGTCCGTATTGACCGGAAACATGGGTGTAGATCACCGCGCCCGGCTCGATGCCGTATTTGGCGTTTACCGAGCCGCCGGCTCCGGCGCGGCCTGCGGCCGATTGCGGACCCAAAAGGCCGTGGCAGACGCCTCAGCGCCGCCATTTCAAACACCCGGAATCACGGAATCTCGGGGGCGCGTTGGGCTGGTCATCGGATAAGCGGCGAGCCGGGCGGTGATGGCGACGCCTGGCACATGAAAAAAATGGTTATCACATTCTATATTCTAATTTTACGGGATTAACGTTCTAGATAATTGATATTAGACTATAAAAATCGACGGAAATCGATAAGGAAAGAGGCGAAGAAATGGATTTCTTCGATAGGCCGGAGCGCACTGATCCGCCCCGACGGCTATTCGCCGCCCTGGAACGGACCTCGGCGAGCTTCGCCCGCCTGGACCAAGCCCTGACAATGCACCCTTTGAGCAGTGCGTTCCTTTTCCGGTTCCGGCTCGACGCCGTGCGCCGGCAGGCCGGGGCAGATGGTCAGCTAATCGAACCATGGCATCTCGCAGCGCTGCTGGAAGGTGTGCGGTTGCGAATGGACCCCTATCTCAGCATCGCCGAACGCGGCTCTATCTTCGAAGCTGCCCGCCATGCGTTGACACTGCATCAGTGGATCGCCCAGCCTGATTTCGATCAGGAAGGCGAGATTCAGACCGCGCTGCAGGCGATCGAGCGCGTGGCTGCGCGTTCATCGCCGCTGCTCGGCGCCGCCGAGGCGGCCTATGAGTGGCTGGCCAACGGAGGCCGGCGGGCACCGCTGCGCGGCGCCTTGATCCGCTACTGGCAGGCGCGTGGCGTGCTTCGCCAACCAGTGCCGTTGACTGGACCGCAGGCGCTGATGGGCGACATACCGTTCGACCGGAGCAGCTGGCCGCCGCTGCTGCTGCAAGCCTTGGCCGAGGAAGCCGAGGCAGGGCTTGATCTGCTGCGAGACCTGGATCGAGCGTGGCGCACGGCCCGCACCGCTCTGGGCAAACGACGCCGCAACAGCCGTGCCGTCCAGGCGATTGACCTGCTGGCCGCGGCGCCGATTATCTCCGCCCACACACTGGCGACGCGCCTGGACATGGCGGTGAGCAATGCATTGGCCCTGCTGGATGAGTTTCAATCTGCCGGGCTGGTGGTCGAGCTGACCTATCGCAGCAAGCGCCGGTTGTTCGGCCTTGCCGGGATGGCGCGGATGCGGGATTTCGTAGCACCCCCGCGGCGACCGGAACCCGGGCGGGGCCGGGGGCGGCCGCGCCTGCTCGCCGCGCCACTCGATCCGACAACATCGACGGGGCCACCCGAAATCGCTCACCCAGCTGCTTTGCCGCGCCTCGAATTCGACTACAGCGATCTCGAGGCGGCCATGGCGGCCGCCGATCAGGCAATCCGCGATACACGGCTCTCGCTCGACAGGATCCGAATCGCTGGCGGTACCGAACCATGAACAGGTATCTGAGCGATGCCTAACGTCTTTGATCCATTACTTGGCGACGTGCCGTCACGCTCATTGCTCTCTGGCATGGCCAATTGCGCAACCGGTGCCAGGAGTTCCAGTCAGGTGGTCCGCGCACGATAGGCGGCAAAGCTGCGCGCATAAAATTTAT
>NZ_AFPR01000590.1:0-3551 GCF_000219295.1 Acidiphilium sp. PM | reverse complement strand
AGCGGCAGCGCGATCCGCTATTTGTCGCCGCGACAAGGCCCGCGCTGTTTCTCGGGCTGCCGATCGAGATGGCCGTGGTGATCATCATGATCGGCGCCATGATCGTCATCTTTGGACACAATCCCTTTTATCTGACGCTGGTACTGCCGCTCTGGTTCGGGGCGCGCTGGCTCGTTCGATACGACTACAACGCTCCCCGTGTGGCCTGGCTGTGGTTCCGCACCAAGGCCACCGGCGCCGGTGAAAATCAGGCTTGGGGCGGGGCGTCCCCCGCGCCGTTCCCGATGAAGGTCCAGCAGGGCAGGGGGATGCGCAATGCCGGGTAATCGAATCAGGGCGGAACGCAGCGCTGAACGCTATTTGCCGTATCTCGGACATGTTCGGCCGGACATCCTGCTCATGGATGACGGCAGCGTTCTTGCCATGGCTGAAATCCCCGGCGCTCCCTATGAGCTGGCAGCCGATGCAGATCGCGCCGCGAGCCTGGTCACGGTCAATGCGCTCTGCAAGAACGTCGCAGATGACAATGTGACACTGCACTCGGCCTTCGTCCGCGGACCTGGGGCGGGGCAACTCGCACACGCGGTTATGCCCAATGAGTTCGCGGCTTCGCTCGATCGCGCCTATCGCGAGCGCGTCCTTGCTGGGCGCCTCTATCAAAACACCTGGTATCTGACGGTGGTTGTCTCCCCTCGCAATCCGCTGGGCGGCAAGGGGGGCGGCGCCACGGCCTCCCTATTCGGTGGCAAACGAGAACGCCAGAAGCCTCACGCCACCGCCGAGGGCATCCGCCAGCTAGAGGAGGTTTGGCAAACAATCAGCCAAACCCTCGCCCCCTATGATGTTCGCCGGCTGGGCCTGCGGCCAGCCGCCAATGGCCAGTTCTATTTCAGCGAAATCGCCGAGGCGCTGCGCCTGATCCTGACGGGCACGGCGGCGCCGGTGCCCCTGGTCAGCGGCCCGCTCGGTGCCGCCCTCTACACCGATCGCGCGATCTTCGGCCGCCGCGCCTTTGAACTGCGCGGGCCGGGGGTGTCTCGGTTCGGCGCGATCTTCGGTTATCGCGAATATCCGTCTGAGACCTATGCCGGCATGTATGATGGGGTCTTTTCCCTGCCGTGCCCGGTGGTGATGGTCCATACTTTCGACTTTCACGCTCGGCACACCTCTGAAAAACGGCTTGGCCTGAAAGCCGCCCAGATGACGGCTGCGAATGACAAAGCCAAGTCGCAGATCAGCGACCTTGCGGACGCACAAGATCATCTCGCCTCGGGCAAGATCGCCATGGGCGAGCACCATTTCTCGCTGACGGTCTATGCGGACACGATCGAGGAGCTGGATCGGCTGTCCGGCTTAACCCGCACGGTGATTGCCAATAGTGGCGGCGTCGTCGCGCAAGAGAATGCCGGGCTGGAAGCCGCCTATTTCGCGCAACTGCCGGGCAACAGAAAGTGGCGTACCCGCCCGGGGACCATCACCACACGGAATTTCGCGGCCTTCTCCGGCTTCGAGGCTTTTCCGCGCGGCCAGCGTGCCGGCAAGTGGGGGCCGGCCATGGCGCGCTTCCGCACCACGGCGGGCACGGCCTATGATTACGTGCCCCATGTCGAGGATGTCGGCATGACGGCGATCTTCGGGAAGATCGGCCAGGGCAAAACCACGTTCATGCTGTTCCTGCTGGCGCTATTCCCGCAATATTTCGCGGCGCGCAACGGCGCGGTGGTGTTCTTCGACAAGGACCGGGGCGGCGAGCTCCTGTGCCGTGCTGTCGGCGGCCGTTATCTGGTGGTGAGGGCAGGGCGGGATAGCGGCCTGGCACCCCTCAAGGCGCTCGACAACACCCCGGAATCTGTTGCGTTCCTTGTTCAGTGGCTCACCGCCCTGATCCAGCAAGACGGGCACGGCCCGCTCCCGCCCGAGGATGACGCCCGCCTGACCCGCGGCGTTCAGGCCCTGCTGCGCCTGGCCCCGGAAATGCGCTCGCTGGCCGGGCTGCGTCAGTTCCTCGACTGGCGCAATCCGATGGGGGCAGGCGCGCGCCTCGAACGCTGGTGCAAGGGCGGGTCGCTCGGCTGGGCCTTTGATGGCGAACGTGATGACGTGTCGCTGGATGCAACCACGGTCGGCTTTGATCTGACGGCCATCCTCGACAACGGGACCGTCTGTGCTCCGGCCGCGAATTACCTGCTCTATCGCATCAGCCAGGCGCTCGATGGCCGCCGCTTTGTGTTGTCCTGTGACGAGTTCAATTTCTATCTGCTCAATCCGCTGTTCGCCAAAATCTGGGCGGATTTCATGCTCACCGTCCGCAAGAGCAACGCCGTGGTGCTTCTGGCGACGCAGGAGCCCGCGCCGGTGCTCGATTCACCGCAGGGCGATAGCATCTTGCGCCAGTGCCAAACCCTCGTGTTCTGCCCAACGCCTGGCGCGGAAGAACATCTCTACCGCAAACGGCTCAACTTCACCGCCGGCGAGTTCCGCGCCATTGCCGAGGACATGCTGCCCAACTCACGGCAACTGCTCATCAAGCGGCATGGCGGCTCCGCGATCATCGATTTCGACCTTTCCGCTCTGCCTGAGTTCGTCGCGATCCTGTCGAGCCGCAAATCCTCGGTTGGGTTTGTCGAACAGCTACGCGCCACCCACGGCGACGATCCGGCGGCCTGGCTGCCGGCGTTCATGGCGCGGTTCCACGAGGAAGTTGAATAGGAGGACCAAATGCTCAAGCCCTCTCGCCGGCTCGGAATCGCCAGCGCGATCACCATCCTCGGCTTTGCTTCACCCACCCTGGCACAAGTCCCGGTAATCGATAGCGCCTCATTGGCGCAAATCGTCAACCAGCTAAACGAGGCAAAGCAGCAATATTCTGAACTCGTCAGCCAATATAATGAGCTGAAATCGACCTATAACGCGCTCTCGCAGAACGTGAATCCGAACCAATGGGCGCAACAGCTCGATCAATCGGCCATGCAGGACACGGTGCCCAACACCAGCATCTTGCCAAACATGCTTGACGGGATCAGTCCACCCTCCTCGCTGAGCGGAAATGTCGGCTCGCTCGCGCAACAATATTACAATATGAACAAGGTCTATATCCCGGCCGGCTCGGATTTCGGTTCAAAGCAGATCCAACAGGGCGCGAATGAGACCGCGAATTTCGAGGCGATCGCCACGCAAAACCTGCAATCGCTGGAAGCCCGCGAGCAAGAGCTGCCGCAGATTCAGAGCCAGCTGAACAGTGCCACGACGATTCAGCAAGTCGCCTCAATCCAGGCCCGCCTCTCCGCCGAACAGAACTATGTCCAGGCCCAACAGGCCCAGGCGCAAAACCTGCAACTATTGGCATTCGAGCAGAACCGCGCAGGCCAGGAAGCAGCCGCACAAGAAAACGCACAGGGCGACGAACAAACGCTCTCAACGCTGTGCAGCGATGCTCAAACTCTCGGCGGGGAGCCTTCGGCATGTCAGGGACAATGAAACTCATCATCTACGCCCTGATTGGTGCCGGCGTGATCGCAGGTGGAGGCGCCTACTACGTGTACGTCATTGCT
>NZ_AFPR01000591.1:0-1592 GCF_000219295.1 Acidiphilium sp. PM | reverse complement strand
CCGGCGAGCAGGATGTCGAGCGCGATCTCGTTGGGCGTCTTCCGCCGCGCCGCCCCCTCGACCAGGGCGATCATCCGGTCGAGAAAGCTCGAGCCCGGCTCGGACGTGACGCGGACGACCAGCCAGTCCGACACGAGCTCGGTGCCGCCCGTCACCGCCGAGCGGTCGCCGCCCGCCTCGCGGATGACGGGAGCGGACTCGCCGGTCACCGCACTTTCGTTGACGCTCGCGATACCCTCGACGATTTCCCCATCGGCGGGAACCAGGTCCCCGGCCTCGACGAGCACGAGATCCTCCCGCCGCAACTGCGGCGCCGGCACCAGGGTGAACGCGGCGCGATCCGCCGGATCATCCAGCCGCTTCGCCATCGTGTCGCTGCGCGCCCGCCGCAGGCTCTCGGCCCGCACCCGTCCGCGCCCTTCCGCGACGGCCTCGGCGAAGGTCGCGAACAGCACCGTGATCCACAGCCAGATCGCGATGACGATCGAGAAAGCCCAGGCTTGGCCTGAAACCATTTCGCGAATGCCGACGAACGTCGTCAGCAGGGCGATGATCTCGGTCACGAAGATCACCGGATTGCGGATCAGCGTCCGCGGGTTCATCTTGGCGAAGGCATCGCGTATCGCGCGGATCAGGATATCGCGATCGAACAGCCCGATCGTCTCGGCTTTGCGGGACATGTCAGCGCTCCTCAGAAGGTCTTGCCGGCGAGCAGCAGGTAATGTTCGACGATCGGGCCGAGCAGGTCGGCCGGCATGAACTGCAACCCGACCAGGATGACGATGACGCCGATCAGCAGGCCGATGAACAGAGGCCCATCGGTCGGAAACGTGCCCTCCGAATGCGGCAGCCTCGGCTTGGCGCCGAGCGATCCGGCGATCGCGAGCACCGGGATCATCACCGCGAACCGGCCGAACAGCATGGCCAGGCCCAGCCCGTAATCGAGCAGCATCGTGTTGGCCGAAAGGCCCGCAAAGGCGCTGCCGTTATTTTCGGTGGCCGAAGTCCAGCCATAGAGCATTTCGGAGAGACCGTGCGGCCCCGCATTGGCAAGCGATGCCAGCCCCGATTTGGTCAGCAGCGAGAAACCCGCTCCGGCCAGGATGAACAGGGTCTGCACCAGAATTGCCAGCATCGCGAGCTTCATCTCCCGCGCCTCGATCTTCTTGCCGAGATATTCCGGCGTCCGGCCGACCATCAGCCCCGCGACGAACACCGCGAGCAGCGCGAAGAGAACGATGCCGTAAAGCCCCGAGCCGACGCCGCCGGGAGCGATCTCGCCCAGTTGCATCATGAACAGCGGAACCAGGCCACCCAGCGGGAGATAGCTGTCGGTGAACGAATTGACCGCGCCGGTTGAGGTCCCGGTCGCCGCGACATTGAACGTGGTCGACTGCGCCACGCCGAAGCGCACCTCCTTGCCCACCATGTTGCCGGGATGCGCCGCGAGGCCGGCATGGACGAGGATCGGATTGTTCGCCGCCTCCGCCGCATAGGCGCCCACCATGCCGCACGCGAGGATCACCGCCATCACGGCGAACAGCGCCCGCCCGTCGCGCCGCCGCCCCGCCACATGGCCGAAGGCGATCGGC
>NZ_AFPR01000592.1:0-1256 GCF_000219295.1 Acidiphilium sp. PM | reverse complement strand
GGGATATGTCGTGCTGCGGGCGGAGCGGGGGGCGGAGGCGTTGCGGCTGGCGGCGACGATGGTGCCGGACGTGATCCTGCTCGATCTCGGCCTGCCCGATCTCGACGGCCAGGACGTGATCGTGAAGCTGCGGGAATTCTCGGATGTGCCGGTGATCGTGCTTTCGGCGCGGGACCAGGAGGCGCAGAAGATCGCGGCGTTCGACGCGGGAGCGAACGACTATGTCGAGAAGCCCTTCGGCCTCGGCGAGCTGCTCGCGCGCATCCGCAACGCCTTCCGCCTGATCGCGACCGGGCAGGGGGTGCCGACCGAGGCGATCGAGATCGACGGGCTGCGGATCGACGAGGCGGCCCGCAGCGTCAGCCTCGACGGCGCCGAGATCCATTTCACCAAGACCGAATTCCGGATCCTGGCGGCGCTTGCGCGGCATCGCGGCAAGCTGGTGACGCATGACGACATCCTGCAAGCTGGCTGGGGCGATCTTCAAGAGTATGATCGTGCATATGTTAGAATATACATAAGATCAATCCGCCAAAAATTAGGTAAATTTGCTGATAATCACTTGAAAACAAAATCAGGTCTAGGATATATTTTGATATAGATATAATCTATATGAATTTTTTTCAGAAAAATACCTGCTTACCCAGCATTTTCAGCCAATTTCAGCAGCCGGTATGGCATGGGCGGTGTGTGAGCGGCGGCCCATCCGAGGCGTGGGATCATGCTGGCGAGGTCGTAACGGCGATTGAAGCGGTATTCGAACTCGGCAAGGTATCGGGGCACGTGCTTGCTGCTGATCGCCCGGTAGGTGCCGACGATGGCGGATTTGATATTGCCCAGTGCCGTGTTGACCCATTTGAACGTCGGACTTCGAGCGGCGGCCGGCCCACTGCCGGTACGGATCACGTCATGCGCGCATCCAGCATCGCTGACGTGGCCGAAATAGGCGAGGCCATCGCTGACCACGGCGTCGAAGCCGAGGGCAGAAAGATCCATCTCCCGTCAGAAACGCGGCATTACCCCTACCATCCGCCGCGAATTGGGGTCGCCGCACGATTGGTTCAAAATTGCACGTTAAGGGAAAAGCTAACAAAATCAGGGGCTTTCAAAAACGCCCGTTTGTGCATGAAAATGCCGAACACGGCGAAATCTGGTTTTTTCCTTTTCATAACCCTCTTTCAAAATCGGGTCGAAAGGTAAGCGCCATACGAAATGGCGCTTACCGTGCAGTTTCTGACAAATCGTGCGACGACCCC
>NZ_AFPR01000593.1:0-3497 GCF_000219295.1 Acidiphilium sp. PM | reverse complement strand
CGCAGACCACGGACGGCTTCAAGACGTATGTGTCCGGGTCACGGCACCGGGAGCGGGATTACTGGCTGACCTCTGAGGGGGCCGAGCGTCAGGAAATCGCGGGCCGCCGGCCGCTGGGCGATCCGCGCCCAATCCGTGAGCACGACATTTGGACGAACTGGACGCGGAACATCGCGCGCCAGCCTGAAAAGACCAATGCGCTCGATCTGGTGAAGATCGGCGAGGAGGCCCGCCGCAATGCGGCTCGCGCCTTCCTCAAAGGGCTGGCGGTCGACGAGAAGCGCGAGGCCGCGGGCTTACCCGCTGACCTGTCCCAGCGTTTTGCGCGGACCCAGGCCCGGGCCAGTGCGCAAGGCCGCTTGACCGAAACTATGACCCGCGCTGCCGAGGATAAGGGGCAGGCGCTGGCCCGCATCGAGCGGGCAGCACCCGCCGTGCGTGCGGCCGTGGCGGCCGGCTGGGAGCGGGCGCGGCCCTTGATCGAGGCTGCGCATCGGAGTGCCCGAGCGCGGCTACAGAGCGCGCTGGAGGGGCATCGCCGGCGTCAGGCGCAGCGGCAAGCCGAGGACCGGCCTGTTGAGCAGGAAAGCCGGAAGCGTGGGCGTAGCCGGTAACGGCGACCAAATCGGGTTCGTTACGTCCGCGCAGGGCAGAAAGCCACCGTACAGAACGGACTGACTGAACGGCGGCTGTGCGCCCAAACTAGTCATCCGCTAGGCCGGCCTCGACGCTCAAAAGGGGACATTCTGTCTCCGTTCGATTTTGACCGGGTAGGGGGAAGCCGGTAGTCCGTTGTCCGGCGCGGGCTGGATAAAGCAGACATTGCCACCCTGGCGGCCTTAGGGGGTTCTTGTGACGGTCTGCTTGTAGAGAGAGGTCGCATTAACCAGACTTTCAATTCTACACTGAACGACGACAGAGGACCATATACAGCCAACTCCCACAACCGGACATGGTAGAGCGCCTGACGTGATTTCTATTCTCGATGTAGAGAAGCGATGGGTCTTGATTGAGGTGGATAGCGGTGAGTGAGGAGATGTTTACAGCTGCTACCTGTCAGGCTCTACCCACGCGGCAGCGCACGTGTGTTCAATCAGCCAAGACACGGTGTGACATTTCTCCGTCAAGGTTCATTCCTCTGTGTCGAGCACCTCTTCCGTCGGGCGCGCGGCTGGCGCCTGAATACGCATTTTGGCTTCGAGATTGGCGATCAGGCGACTGATATCGGGATCGCCGATCTTTTCCTCAGCCTCTTTCATCTCGGCGATGGCGCGGTCGAATATGTTGGTGCTCCCTGTGAGCCGGGCGGCAGCCAGCCCGACCTCACAGTATGCGGTCAGGATGGCCTTGTTAGAGCGGAAACGCCGCACGGCCGCGGCCGCCATTTCAGCAGCTTCGGTAATGATGGCAGCGCGATCCTCATGCATCAGGCCACGAGAGCGTAATGCGCGTTCCGCGGTGAGGTTGATCTTGTATCTGACGATGGGCCCGTCGGATCTGCCGAAATCCTTCTCGAACAGCCTTATCTCGGCCTCTGCGGGATCAAACTGCTCGAGCTCAATGAGGTTGCGAATGAGACGATGGCGAGGGACACGCTCGCGCGGCGCAATCGACATCATCTTGCGCAGGAGAATGTTTTGGTCCTTCTTGTCCAAAATGGTCGCGAGGCCGGTTTCGATGTTGCATAGCTCGCGAAGCGTGCGGATCTCGATGTCATAGGTGGGGGAGATGCCGTCGATGATTTTGCTGAAGAGATCGAAGCGCTTTTCGGTATCGTAGAATTTGTTACGGGCGATGATGTTCATGATCACCGCGTGGCGACCGTGCCAGGTGTAAATTCCTTCCCGCTCGCTCTGCGTTTCTTCTTCAATGATGTCTTCGAGATGCACCAATGCGGCCGCAACATACTCAGCAGAGATCCCGAGCAGGCGTATAACGAGCTGGCGGTGGACACGTACGCCGGCACTTTCGAGCGCTGCGACAAATCGATAGATGTCGCGCGATGCCTCATTCAGCCCTGCGTATTCGCGTAGGATGATGTCGTCGAGCTTGTCGGACGAGAAAATGTTCTTCAGGCAGACGAAGAAATCGGCGGAGCAGCGCTCCACCAGGCGCCGGCGGCGTTCGACGCGATTGAAGCCAGAGAACGTCTCCTCCACGAGGCGGCGCAGCGGATCGTTCGTTTCAATCAATGTCAGAAGGCGGTCGATTTCGTCGTCTTGGACGCGATTGAAAGAGAACTCTCGGCCGGCGTTGAAATACGCCGGCGTTTTAACCCGAGGTCCCCAATGGTGTTTACTGGATACTAGCACGAGTTTTAGGTGCTGCGGCGTGTCCGAGGAGAGCTTGTCGATCAGTTCATTGACCTGCGGAAGATCGGCATGTGCTTCATCGATGAACAAGACGCCGTATTCATGCTGCATCCTTAGACGCTGCGAAACCCGGAGCCAGTCTGCGACCCGCAGGTGCTGATCGGCCTTGTGCTCCCAGGCTCGATAGTCTTTCGCTATGAGGGAAGAAAGGACCTGTCGGGCGGCTGTGGTCTTGCCGACGCCACTAGGCCCAAGCATCGTTCCCACGAAGATGTCTGGCTTATCAAACTCCTGACATATGGCGTCCGCGACGTTGCGCCTGAAGGTCAAGCCCGCCGCGATATCGCCATACGATGCAGGCCTGCCGTTGTACATGGCACTTACGTCGGCCGGTTTAGACGCGACCGCATGAGCAACGTCAACCGTCGAGGGCCGCAATTGCGGGACGAAGTCGAGCGGGTCCAAAGTGCTCGCTATCGGGGTCGGCGTTCCGGATATTCTGCCGATTAGGCCCGCAAAGAAGTCGTCGATTCCCGCGAAGCAAACGGTCAGGCCCTTGGCCTCATATAGAGACGCCAGACCCTCGTCGCGCTTATACATGAGCAGGATAATGCGACTGCCGGCGCCGATTTTCTGATTCGCCTTTGCCGCCTGATCGACAACCGCGCGGATGTCGGGATCGGCGAGCGAATGGCCGATGATGACCAGAGTTGCGCCAGCAAGATCGCCCTCAAGGCGGTCATACAGCATCTTACGAAAGTCGTGAGTCAGGGTGTAGTCGTTTTCCGTCAAGATGATACGGGACTGGTTACCGTCGACCGCGTCTTTGTCAATGGTCCCGTGCAACTTGAAGAGCTGGACTGTATCGGCAGAGCGATCAACCCCGAAGTCGAAGTTGCTCGAATAAGCCGCGATCGGGATACCTTTTCGAACGTAGGACGCTTCGATCAGCGTGTCGTAGTTCGTTGTGTACAGGCTCTTCCACGGGTAAAGGGGAAGATTCAGGATCGCCCCTGACGGTTTCAGCCCTCGAAACTGGGACCGTAACTCAGCGATCAGCCGGGCGCGGTCTTTCGTCTGGATCTCGATGATGCCGGTCTGTTCGGACAGTGTATATCCCTGTGCTGCAACTGCAAATGCTCTCTCGAAATGCGCTTTGAGATGATCCACACCGGGGGCCCCGTA
>NZ_AFPR01000594.1:0-884 GCF_000219295.1 Acidiphilium sp. PM | reverse complement strand
AATGCCGCAAAGGCGATAGATCGGCGCTTCGATCGCCGCGAGGAATCGCAGATCGCCGCGATAAAGTCGGGCGAGATAGGCGCCCAGCGGAAAGGCCGCGCCGAAGACGAGGGCGAGCGCGAGGGCGATGAACCCTATTCCGTGCAAGGTCATGGGGGTTTCCGTTCGGAGACGCTATTGTTCGGGGGGATGCCGGTGAAGAACCTGGCGTGCCACCTGCCACATCCACAGGATGACGAGGACGATGGCGAAAGCACTGCCGATGCAGATCAGGGCATCGGCGATCAGGCCAGTGATGTGCGCCGCCAGATGCATGGTGTTCAGAAATCCTCGGGGCGCAGAAGGGCCCAGACGAGATAGATCAGAATTAATCCAGCAACGGTTCCACCGATCAAGAAATCAAACACTATATGATCTCCAGACCGTGGAAATATTACTCAAAACCGACCTGATATACATCATTTATATTCTTTCGCATGCATGGACGTAAAGAAAGAACAATCCAAACACCACAACGCCTAGAAGAACTGTCAACAAGTCATTCATTAATAATTCCCTTCAACCAACACTTGCGACAAGTTCGAAATGGCAGCAAAGGCCACCGAGGTTACCTTGCCGGACCGCAAGATCATGCCGGTTTACGCCGTATAAATTCGAGTCAAAATTTGGAGTTTTTTGTAAAAAAAATATTAAAATTCTAAGCTCGGCGGTCATTTGAGTCAGATGGCGGTGGCTGCGAAGTGTATGCCGGCCAGGATGCTCCTGGGCCCGAAGTAACGGATCGCCCTGGGCTGTAGCATAAGCGGACAAAGTGGGAACGCTGACTGGTTGGGATCGAGGTTTTCTGCGGGTTTGAGCGGAGAGCGCGGTTCTAAGGGCGGATA
>NZ_AFPR01000595.1:0-9512 GCF_000219295.1 Acidiphilium sp. PM | reverse complement strand
GGCAGTGCAGGGCATCCAGGGTGACGAGTGTGTCCTTGGCGATGCCCAGTTCGGCGAGCAGCGCCTGGGCGGCGGGGATCTCGCTGGATTTCTCGCCGATCTCGACATGAGCGAGCACCAGCTTGGTGTCGGTGGCGAAGGCGCTGAGCACATGAGCCGCGGCGCGGTCATGGAACCTGTCGAAACTGCCGCGCAGGGTCTTGCCGTCGAGCGCAATGCTGGCCGTGCCGGGCTTGGTCCTGGCCGCTTGCAGCAGTGCCGCGTGGCGTCGGAACGCGGCCTCCACCGCGCCCGGATCGAGCCCCTGGAGGATGTAGCGGATCGCCGTGTGCGAGGGCGCCCGGCGCCATTTCAGGCCGAAGCTGCGGTTCAACCGCCGGCGATGGACGTCGATGAAGGTGACGATGCCGCGATACGAATTGCAGCCGCTGATGATCGCCAGGATCGAGAAAAGCAGAACATGCGGCAGCTTGTAGAGCTTGCCTTCCGCGCGCCGAGGATCGGGGACCTCTGCCAGTATATCGAGCAACGAGCTGAACGCGGCCATGACAACCTCCGAATCGGTTGCCTTCCCAAGAATCCCAAATCCCGCCGGTCGGGAATCCCCGCGCTCCCCAAAAAATCAATTCTCTCCCAGATGTTGCGCATCGGACTCACCCCAACTCAGAAATCAGCATTGAACAGCCCTGGGGGGCCCCGGAGGGGATCGAAGAGCCGGAACCAAAGAACAGAACAGTCCTGCTCGCGTCGATTGTCGAGACAAGACGGTCGATCGGGAGTGGCATGATTTGTTCCTTGGTCCGTTCTTCTTAGGCTAGCTCGTTCAAGTTCAGTTATTTGTGTTACCACAAGACACGTCCAATCGGGCCATCGCTTCATTTCTCTTCGTGACATTAGCCAACTTCGTTGTGTGCTTCCAGATAAACAGCCTCCGATTTGACCTCCAGGTCGCGCATGTCGTGGTCTACCTCTCGGATGGCTGGATATCGGCACCGAAGTGGAGCTTAGCCTTAAAATCGGTGCAGTCCGGGTAGATTTGCTGCTCACAATTCAGGGGCAGGCATGATGGGACGGACATCCCGGCAGACGTTGGTTTGAAGCCAAGAGTTTCCGTGACCAAGTCAGGGTCGGCATCGAAGCCAGTGACAGTGAGTATAATAATTCCTGAATATGTCTACTTTCCATTGGGTCGAAAAGCTCGGCTGACGGCTAATCTGGGTCGATTCGAGCCAACGCCGATCCTCGCCGGAATGTCGGCTTTCCTCTGAGCGGGACCCGTAACCGGCCATTCCGGTATCGGCCCATGTCGGGCAATCGTGAGACGGCTCACTCGCGTCGTTTATGGGCCGAAAGCGTCCTCTTTTTCCTTGCCTCAAGGCACCAATTCGCCAGTCGGTACTAGCAGTTCTGGTCCGTTGTTCCGGGGCGAGTTGACTGCCTGCCCTACCGGCCATGCCAAAGTCAATTCATCGGGTGGTGGGTGAAGCAGATCGGCCGCATGTCCAGCCACTTCGCCCAACCAGATCGGCCAGTCCTCACGCTGAATGATGACGGGCATGCGGTCATGCACTGGCGCGGCCATGATATTGGCGGACGTGGTAATGATGGTGAAGGTGCGGAGAACTTTCCCCGTACCCGGCGTAACCCAGCTTTCCCAGAGGCCGGCGAAAGCCATCGTCGCGCGATCCGTGCGGGCAAAGGCGAACGGCCGCTTGCCGTCTGGCGTCACCTGCCACTCATACCAGGCGTCGACCGGCACCAGGCAGCGCCGGGACTCGAACGCCGGCTTGAACATCGGTGAGGTCGCCACGGTCTCGGCACGGGCGTTGATCGGCCGCCGTGCCTCCCTGATATCCTTGGTCCAATGCGGTACCAGACCCCAGCTCAGGAGATCGATGCGCCGCTCGCCGGTTTCAGGATGTCGGCGGACAACCAGCGCCCGCTGTGACGGGGCGATATTCCAGGACGGCCGTGCATCTGCCGGCGCTGAATTGACCGCCCCGAACAGCTTGCGGATCGCTTCAACCGGCTGGAAGGCTGCAAAACGTCCGCACATGGCGCCTCTTGCTCTCCTGAAATGTTCTCCATATGTTCTAGTCGATGGAGGTGTACATGGGAAGCTACACAGGCGGGAATACCACAGGTTTCGTCAGCCCCGCAGGTGATAGCCTGGAGGGACCGATCGATCTGTCCGAGATCCTCGATCTCCGCCGGCCCAGCCGCTATCCCGTGCGCGTAGCCGGCGATGCGCTGGCCAGCCGCGGCATCCTCTCCGGCGATATCCTGATCGCCGATGCCGCCACCCCACCGGCGCCTGGCAAGGTCGCTGTGGTGATGCTGGCCGGCGACGTGCTGGTCGCCCAGCTCGCCTGGCGCAACGGTCAGTGGCAGCTGCTCTCCGGGCGCGCCGGCACCGAGCCCCTCCCCGTCGAGGGCGATGACGCCGAAATCTGGGCGGTGATCACTGGCCTGGTGCGAACTCAGGTCTGATCGCAATGCCGACTTTCGGGCTGATCGACGGCAATTCCTTCTATTGCTCGGCCGAGCAGGCGTTTGCGCCGGAACTGCGCTCCCGCCCGCTTGTGGTGCTGTCCAACAATGACGGCTGCGCCATCGCCCGAACGCCGGAGGCCAAGGCGCTTGGGATCAAGATGGGCGAGCCCTGGCACCTGTTCCGCAATCGCCCGGAGAGCAGGGCCGTCGAATGGCGGTCGAGCAACTATGCTCTCTACGGCGACATGAGCCGCCGGGTCTACGACGTGCTCACTGAACGGGTGCCGCAGGTTGAGCCCTATTCGATCGACGAGATGTTCCTCGATCTCGATGGCATTCCCGATCTCGAGCGGTTCTGTCGCGACCTCCGGCGTGATGTCCGACAGATCGCCAAGATCCCCACCTGCGTTGGGATCGGTCCAACCAAGACGATCGCCAAGCTCGCCAACAAGGTCGCGAAAAAGGAGACGGCGCTGAGTGGCGTGTGCGACCTGCGCGATCCGGAGCTTCGGGCGCGGCACTACGAGCGGCTGCCGGTCGACGAGGTCTGGGGCATCGGCGGCCAGGCCGGGGCGAAACTCGCCGCGGCTGGGATCGCCACGATCGTGGATTTCGTGCGGGCGGATCCGCGCGTGGTGCGCGACATGCTGACCGTGACTGGCGCCAGGGTGCAGACGGAGTTGCGTGGCGCCTCCTGCCTGCCGCTATCGCTAATGGCGCCAGCACGGAAGGGAATCGCGGTAAGCCGCAGCTTCGGACACATGATCGACAAGCCGGCCGAACTGCGCGAGGCCATATGTACCTTCGCCGCGCGCGCGGCGGAGAAGCTCCGCGCCGAGGGGCTTGAGGCGGGCCAGATCGCGGTCTTCACCCATACGAACCCGCATAACGGTGACCCGTGGTATTCGGCGCAGCGCCAGGCCAAGATCGAGCCCACGGCTGATACCGGTCTGTTGATCGGCGAGGCGATCAGGCTGTTGCGGGCCGTCTGGCGTCCTGGATACCGGTATTTCAAGGCGGGGGTGATGTTGCAGGACCTCGCCCCCGCGCGGCGCCAGGCCGTTCTGTTCGCCACCTTCGATCGCGAGAAGTCGGCTGCCACAATGAAGGTGATGGATGCGATCAACGCCCGGTTCGGGCGCGGAACCCTACGGATCGCTTCGACGGCCACAACGCCATCATGGGGCGCACGCCGGCAAAATCTCTCCCCCCGATACACGACGCAAGCCGGTGAAATGCTGGTCGCGAATTCGTTTTAGCGCCGAGCTTCGATTATGCCCGGCTTGGGGGGTAAGCCGCCTGTCAACTTCCAGGACGCACGCCCGAAAAGCAGACCTCCATTTCGGGCCGAGCCCGGCCGCGAACTGCCGCTCTGGTTTCGGCGAAGTTGTGCGGTAAGCAGCCATTTAGATCGCCGCCCGACAAGCCCTCACCCAGCCTCCCACTCGAACCGCGCTATTTCGGGCGTGATCTGTGGCTTTCGCACCAAGTCGCCAGTTGAACCCTGCAAGACGCGCCGCTTGATCATCGAGTCGGCGGCGGCACCTATTAGATGACTGCCTTTTTTATACTCTCCATTAGTTGTGCTATCGTGTGGTGATGCAATCGATCGAAGCGACCCGCGAATTCCTTCTCAACACCAAAGCGCTCCCCGCAAGGCACGCGGACGCACCCGAGGTCCTTGCTCGCATCATGCGGCTCAATATCGGGGAATGGTCCGAGGCCGACGTGCGGGCGGAGATCATCGACCCACTCATCCGACTTCTCGGTTACGACAAGGAGAGCTATTTTTCGCTTGATCGCGAGAAAACCGTTGAAGTCCTTGGCGGCCACAAAGCACTCGACTACAATATGACGCTGTTCGCGGAGAACTTCTGGCTGATCGAGGCGAAGCGTCCCGGCCCTGCTGAAAATTTCGATCGGGATGCTCTCTATCAGGCGCTGAGATATGCCGCCCACCCCGATGTCAATGCCGCGTTGCTTGTCCTGTGCGACGGCAACAAGATTGAGATCTTCGATCGGGAAGAATCACTCAGGGAGCCGCTGCTTCACATTGCGAGGGCCGACTTCGATCGGGATTTTGACAAACTGAGAGCCTTGCTCTCGCCGTGGCAGGCGTTCTTCTTCGAGCGCCGTCGCGTTCTGCGCCTGATCGACAAGACCTTCGATAATGAGAACCACCTCTCGCGGCTTGAGGAATTTCGTGCCGCGATCGATCGTCGGCTCATCGAAAAGCGGGCAAGAATCCTGCAGAACAGCCGTGAGCGTATCGACCACGAAGGAGGGCTGCGCGCACATATTGGCGCCGTCGGAAAGAGTGATCCCGCCCAACTCGTTGATGCCGATTTCTTCGTTATCCACTCGAAGATGATCGCGGAAGCGATGACCGCGCGGCTAGTGACGTGCGCGAACGAACTCCCCGTGCTTGTGACTAACAGGATCCTTCCCGATCGCCCTCGTCCTGCAAATGCAGCGTTCTGGGCTAATGCGCTGAGCTATCTAATCGGTTTGGAGCAAGCGGGCCTCGAGCACGAACCGATTCCCGTCTATCTTGCGACGGCGGGTCGAACGCCGCACGCCGCGTTGACCCAGCTCATACCTATGCTTCTCACGAATTTCGCAGCAGACCCTGCGCGACAGGTCATAATTCTCTATTCAGCCGCAGCGCGCCGGGTGGCGAAACTCGCCATGATCCTCGACAATCGCTCGCGGAGCGTCGGCGAGTTGTTGCATTTTGTTGAACGTGCCCACGGTGACGAGCTGACCTTCGCTCAGGCGGTCTCATCACCGGAACGGCATTTGCTGCTCGCGCTCGATTCCATCGAAATTACGGCCACGATGGAATTCGTCCGTCGCCACACCGACGGCAGGAGGGCATTCCAACAGGCCGCCGCTCAGCAAGAGCTGCAGGAGCTTTGGGCGCGCGAGATCGCCATGCTGCGACGGGTGCCGAACTATCATGAACTGGCGCGCGCGCGGTACGGTGATGAGTGTCACCCAACCGCTGCCTGCAGTGTCGCCTACGACTGCCTCGGGCACAATGCCCTGTGCGTGTTGGAACCTCATGGCGCCTGGAAAACGTGGACTCTTCAGCACCATCCTGACCTGGTCGAAGGTATGGCCGAACTCGGGTCTTGGCAGGCACGCAAATGGCTCGGAGAGGAAATCGACACCCAGCGTCCTCCGGCATCTGACGCGACCCTCGCGGGGCGGTTCTTCTTTGGAGACGCGGCAGCAGCCCAGGCGCTCCGCGAGGGGTATGGGTTCCTTGGGCGGCCATAGGAATCCCGCTTCAAATGGGCGCGCGAAGCCGCCATTGCTGGCGGTCAGCAATTGACCGCTTTCGGGATCAACCGCTCAGCGGTTCGGCGACCGTGATGGGTCGTGTACGGACATTCAATTTGGCACTCCCCTCCCCGTCGTGCCCGCCCCGTGGCTATGTTGCGTTGACGGCAAAGCGGTTCTCGCCGACGCGATCCGCCATCTCGGGCCGCCGGAAATAAATGGCCCGGCCGCAACGCAGCGGCCGGCCTGATTTCGGGAAGATGATCTGCTCATCATCCCGCATGTCGTGCATGATCTCCTCGGCGCGGATGAGTTGGCGTTTCAGCTCATGATAGGTTGTGGTCTGGCCTGTCGAGCGGGTGCCTGCTTCCAGCCCCTTCGCTGAGTTGCCGGTGTTCGAGCCTTCCGACCAGGCCAGCACGCCGTATTCACCGATCGCCGCAGCCAGCTCCTCGGCGACGGCCTTGGTTTTGACGCCGGCGAAGCCGTACCAGCTGACCGATTCAAACCACTTAGCCGGGCCGTCCTGGCCGAACAGCTCGCGAAGCTGGCCGATCGACTGATAAAACGGAAACAGCGTGATCTTGTATTTCCGGGCGCAGTCGCGGGCGGTTTCGAGGATTTTCATGGGGCCAAGCCGGGCGGCCTCATCGAGCAGGAACAACACGCGGCCTTCGATCACGCCATCCGCTTCATAGGCCGCGTTCAGCAGCGCGCCGGTGATGACGCGGGCGACCGCCGGGGTGGCATCGAGCGCCTTGAGGGGAATGTTGATGAAAACCGTGGTCGTGCCGAGCGTCAGATCAGCGCACCGGAACGTGTTGCCGGAAACGAGATCCGCATAAGCGGCGGTTGAAAGCCAGGCCGTGTCCTGGGTGGCGTTCTTGTAGATGCCGCTAAAGGTCTCATCCACAATGTCCTTCAAGCTGCCGGCCAGATCGCGGGCCAGACGGCTTTGCGAGTTCTTGTGAATATGGGCCAGAACGTTCCGCAGCTCCTTTTCGGGCGTAACGATGGCCGTGCGGACGGCGCGCAAGGTCTTTTCGTGCGGGTCCAGGTGTTCGTCCCAGAGCATATGCGCGAGCAGCGCCGTCACCAGCTCCTTGCCGCTGTTCTTGAAGAAGGAAGCGTTTTCATCGCCGCCTTGCCTGGTATCGCCGCAAACCCACTCAACCACGGCCTGAACATCGATTTCCGCGAGCGGGGAGGACACATCGATCCAGTCCAGCACATTGAACCCGACTTCGCGGGCCGTGCGGGGATCGAGCATATAGACTTTGTGCCCCATGTCCTCGCGCGCCTGGCGCAACATCGGCCCCAGCTCCACCGAGGGGTCAAGGACAATGGCCGAGCCGGTCCATGTCAGCAGCGTGGAGACGGCCGTCGTCGTCTTGTAGCCGCCCGATCCGGCGAACATCATGCAATGGGTCGAGCCAATCTCGCATGGATCAATCAGCAGGGGCGCTTTGCCCCCCTGCCCCCAGGTTGAACGATCCTTCGGCCGGAACGGCATGCTGGCAACGCTGTCGCGGTGAACCTCATACGCCTCGCCCACGACAAGCCCGCCATATTCCGGGGCAGGCCCCGGAAACCGTGCGCGGGCCTCCTCCATCGTCATCCAGCGGGCATGACCATGATTGTCGGTTGGGGCACGGATCGGCGCATCGACGGGCTTTGTCGGGGCGTGATTGCGGCGCAGTGACCAGCCGGTGACGCGCCGGCCGCGCACAAGCTGAACGACGCCGGCGAGGAAGGGGATCGCGAAGGCCGGCACGCCGCTGATGACCAGCCAGACCCGCACGGTCGGATCTCCGCTGGCCTCGAAAAGATAGAGCCACCATTGCCAGAACGGATGCTGGAAATGCCAGAACAGTCCGGTTCCAATGAGGAAGATCATCGTGGCGAGGACGGTGAAGAACACCAGGCCGAGCACCAGCCCGACGAGGAGCCGCATCACGCCGCGCCAGGTCATCATGCGGCCCGCAAGAGGGCGGCGGCTGTTTCGCCGCGTCTGGCTGCGTCCGGGCCAAACCAGACCTTGCCGATCCGGTAGGTGGTGCCGGAGGTCTCGAACGGGATGATGAGATCGACAGCCGCCGCAAGCAGATCGCAAAGCGTGGCGTCATCGAAGCCAGCGCCCTTCGGGGATCCCTTGATGAGCGAAAACAGCTTCTTGAACGCCTGGGCCGGGTTGGCGCCGTGAATGGTGGTGATCGAGCCCGGATGCCCGGAAACCACTTCGTTCACATAGGTCCATGCCGCATCATCGCGCAGCTCTTGCAGGAGCACCCGATCCGGCCGCATGCGCAGGCTGGCCTGCAACAACGCCTCGGCGTCGATTTTCGCGGTGGAAAGGCCGTCTTTCGAGTAGAGCAGCCGCACATGATTCGGTTGCGGGATCACCAACTCCGCCGTGTCCTCGATGGTGATGATCCGCTCTGCCAGGGGGATCGCCGAGATCAGCGTTTTGCTCATCGTGGTTTTGCCGGAGCCGGTGGCGCCACAGAGCAGGATGGTCATGCGGCAGCGCACGGCCGCCGCAAGGAAGCCCTCAAGATCGCCGGAATCGTAGTATTCCAGGGCTTCCGCGAAATTCCGGGTGTCCCGGTTTTCTGCCCAACTGTTCCACCCATCCGACTGATACCGGGAGGTGACGGAGGACAGCGGCGCGACCGTCGAGCCAGGCCGGCGGATCGTCAGGCTGACCGTGCCCGTGGGCACGGCGGGCGGCAGGCAGACTTGCAGCCGTTCGCCGCCCGGCAGTTCAGTGGAGCAAAGCGGCGAGGTGGGGCCGACATCCTGACGGCGCAGCGCGCCGGCGAGCACGGCAATATCCTCCAGCGCCGAGCGATCTAGGGGCACCTTGAACCGCTCGAAAACGCCGCGCTGGCGCACCCAGCACTCGCCCGGCCGGTTGATGCACAGCTCCTCAGTCGCCCCATCGTTCAGCCAGGGTTGCAGCGGGGCGAGCAGAAAGCGGAGCAGCGGCGCGGCCGGGCTTTCCGCAACGAGGTCATCGGAAAATTCAGCGTCGTTCATAGTTCCCCCCGCTTTTTAGCCCTGATGACCATGGCCGAGTGCCAGATTTTCAGAGCCAGGAAGATCAGGCCGAGGCCGGCCGAGCTATGGATGACCGCGGCCGATTGATGGCCGAGCAATTCCAAGATGATCAGGACGAGCCACAGCCCCAGAAGCGTGCTGTAGAGCCAGCCTTGACGGAGAAATTTTTGCCGCCGGCGCGCGTGGCGACGATCTTGCCATTGAATGTATTTGACGACGGTCTTTTCGACATGGCGATTGAGCCGCTGCCCTGCCTGCGTCAGGCGATCGAGGCGGGTACGCCAGCCCTCCCTCATGGCGAGACAACCGACAGCTTATAGACCTTGGAGAAATTCAGATCGCGGGCAACGAAGATCGAGACATTCTCGCCCTGGTGCTTGGTCAGCGTGGGCGGAATGTCGATCGTGTGTTGCAGTGTGGTGTTGGCGATCTGGTTTGTGCTGGAGTTCATATATTCCAGATACGTGTTGCCGGCGCTGTTCTGGGCGGCGTTCGCCGCCACCTGCAACGAGCCGCCGATGATCGTCATCATGATCGCCGCGCCGAACCGTTCGAGGAAATGGTTGTTGACGGCCCCCGAGACGCCAGCCCGGCCGAGGGGATCGGCCGCCGGCGAGGCGAGTTGAATGGCGACGTTCTGGGGCGTCACCGCGCGGTCCCAGAGGATGAAAAGT
>NZ_AFPR01000596.1:0-3309 GCF_000219295.1 Acidiphilium sp. PM | reverse complement strand
TGATGGCGGTTTGTTTTTCGGCGATGGCGAACTCCATGAAGTCCTGGAGCCAGTCGCGAACGGCGGCCTGGTTGAAGGTGTCCGGCCGAGCGACCCCGCCGAAATAGGTCGAGAACGTCGCGTTGGTGGGGTCAATGTCAGCCAGGAGCGGCGCTTTCCCGTCCCGCTGCGCCATCTCCACGATCCAGCGCAGGAAGGTGGTTTTGCCGGTTTTGCCCCGGCCGGCCGTCAGGATGATCTTGGGGCGATCGGCGAGATCGAGGCCCTGGGCGACGGGTTCGATGCTGGATTGCTCGCTGGTCAGCAGCGGTTTGATTTCCGCAGGCTTGAGCCCGGCGGTCGAGCTGCCGGGGCGGAATACGGGGGTTGTGGGTTTGTGGGCGCCGTTGGGTTTCTTTTCTGATGAGGGGGCCTCAGTCATCAAATTCTCCTATCGGGATTTGTCGCCTCTCCATTTCGGATCGTCGGGATCGGCCGGAGCTGTTGGATCGCCAAGGGCACGGCGTTCCGCAGCAGAAACGCCGCGGCCCTCATTTCTCATCCATGACCGTTGAAACTTGGGTGCCGGCTGGGCCGCCTGGTCAGCCGGAGCAGTTGGATCGCCGAGGGCCTGGCGTTCTGCGGCGGAAACACCCCGGCCCTCATTCCGCAAACGCACAAACTCGAATTTCGGTTCGGCCGCCGGCGTGCTGACCGGGGCCGCCGCAGCCGGGCGCCCTTCGGCCCGCTGCTTGGCGACCAAGCGCCGCGCCCGCAGCCAATAATTTTCGACCGTGCGCGGCGTGAGCGGCTGGCCCGTGCGCGAGACCAGCCCGGCCGCCGCGAAGTGCTCCGCCAACCCCTTCCAATGTGCTCCATGCTTGTCGAGGAGGGCGGCAAATTCGTCGTGGTGCTCGATAAACCAGACCATCAACGGGGAGCGCCGACGAAGGCCGGAAGCCATCGCCGCACCGAGCTTTTCAATATCGAGATCAGGTGCGGGCATAGCGAATCCTACCGATTTCAACCTCAGAACGTCAATAGATCGCAGCACAACCGCAGCATATTCACAGCATTATGCGCGCCATAGTCGCGGCGATACCGATCCAGATTCACAGCAAAATCACAGCAAATTCGCGTCATGAAGCCCGCCAAAGCCCCGCCACTGTGCGGGCGGAAAGTTCAGGAGAGAAGTTACAGACCATTGCACCTATGGAGCTTGCGGCGCAAGTGACAATGGCGCTACGGTAACGTCAGGAGTTCCGCCCGATGCCAGAGCCCGAAACCGCACCGTCGCCCCCGAAAGATGACCGCCTCGATGCCGTTATCCAGGCGCTGCGGCTGATGATCGAAACGCAGAACACGCACAGCCAAATGCTGGCACGGCTGATCGAGTTGGCGACCCCTTCGGAAGAAAGCCCGCTTGAGGAAGCTCTGGCACGGATCGCCGGTGCGCTGCGCGACCAGACCACCGCGCTCCTGCAAATCGGCACAACGCTGGACGGGTTGGGGGCAGAGGTTGAGGCCGGGGTGATGCGTGGCCTGGCCACGGCGCTCGAGCCGGACGACGACGGATCGCAGTCAGAGGCAGGCGGAGAGACGTGCTGACGTTCCGCGCCGGTGCGGCCTCCACTTCATCCGGTGCCGCCGGAAAGATGGCGGATCACCTGATGACCATGACACTGCCGGGGTTCGAGCAGGATATGGCGGCGTATTATCAGCGCGGCATGACCGTCGAGGGCGGGCTTTGGCAGCCAGGCACGGCAGCGGCGGAAGATAACGCGGCGGCCACCGCGACGGACGCGGCCCGCCCAGGCACCATTCCCGAGCCCCGCCGGGATATGCACCCCACCGTTGCCGCCGCGCTGGGGATCGACACGTCGCGCCCGCTGACCCGTGACGAGATTGCCGAGCTGCTGGCGGGCAATCGAGCGGATGGCGAGAAGATCGCGGGCAAACAGTATCAGCGCGCGGTGACGCCGCTTGCCGAAGTGTTTGGGCTTGATCCGATGCGGTTGCCGACCCGCGCGGAACTGGAAAACCTCCTTGCCGGCAAACGGGCTGACGGATTTGATCTGCCGGCCGCGCCAGTCGAGGCGGCCCCCGCGATCACTCCGCAGACCGCAGCGCCAGAGGCTGTTGAGGCGCACGAGGCGGAGGATCGCGATGCGGCCCTTGCCGCCGAAGCGGCGGCGCTTGGCGAGCTGGGAAGTGCGGCCGATGGCCCGCCGCCCTGGCCGGAAGATTTTGTGCCGCCCCCGATGGAGGAGGTGGCCGGGTATGATCGGGATGCGGCGCTGGCGGCCGACTGGCAGGCGGATATTGCGCGGGGCGGTGAACCGGCGGTGCCGCCGTGTGGCCCGGCGGCCGAGGATCGGCCAGCGGAACCCCGGGCGATCGACGTTGCGGCGGCGCTTGATGCCGCCGGTGTGCCCTACCGGACCAGCGGCGGCCGGTTGCGCCTGCAAGCGACCTGGCGCGGAGGGGAAAGCTGGACGGTTTCGGTCAACGCCACAACGGGTCAATGGACCGACTTTGCCGCCAGCGAAGGCGGGCGGTTCGAGAGCCTGGTGCGCCGGCTGGGCGTCAAAGCCGAGGCGGTCGAGCTGGATCCCGAGGCGGCCAAGGCGGCGCGTACTGCCGAGATACGGCGCAACGTCTTTCGCAAGAGCATTGCCGGGAAGCTCTGGGATGAGGCGATTCCGGGCACTGGCGAGCTGCACGCTCCGAGCTTGCACGGGTCTGCGGGGCAGAAGTTGCAGCAGCGGACAGCGCATGCGGCGCGCGTGGACGAGGCCGCGGCCCTGCGGGCGTCAGCCCGGGCCTATCTCAGCGGGCGCGGCCTCGATGATGATTGGCTGATGAGCCATGTGCGGCTGGTCCGGCCGCATCCGAACTATGATGCGGCGGAAGTGGCGGCCGGTGCGGCGGTGGTGATGCTGACGCCGATGTTCGGCCAGGATGAGGATGGCCGGGTGCGGCTGACCGGCGTGCAGCGCACCTATCTGACCGAAGGCGGAGCAAAAATCGGCCGCCGGATGCTGGGGGCCTCGGGCGCCTGGCTGCTGCATCCGCCGGCTGGCGCAGCGGTGCCGATCGGTGGCCATGACCAGGCCCGGGTTGCCGGTGAAGGGTTCGAGACCGTCGCGAGTGTCGTGCAGGCAACGCGGCAGGCTGGTGTTGTTGGCTACAATGCTGGCGGCCTGGTGGCCTGGGCCGGGCAGTTCAGCGGCTCGACGCCGGTTGTCCTGCTGGCCGATCGCGACAATGCCCGCCTCCATAATGGCCGTGATGTTGGCGAGGCCGGGCAGAAGGCGGCCGCCAAGGCAG
>NZ_AFPR01000597.1:0-2041 GCF_000219295.1 Acidiphilium sp. PM | reverse complement strand
CGGTCCTGGCCTTGCACCAGGCCCTCACGAACCTCGCCCAGCACCTGCGTCCCCTTATCCAGCAACGTCACCGTGCCGGTCATCGATCGCACCGGCTGCGGCAACACGCATTTGACGAAGCCGGGCAGGGTCGAATTGATCGCAGTTTGCAGCGTGCAGGGAATGATGGTGCCGGCCGCGATCGTGAAATTCGGATGCGCGATCATCGAGGCATCGGCCGCGCTGAATTGATCCGCGTCGAGCTTATTCGCGAAGGCCGTGGGTTTCGCAGATCCCGCGGAGGGAGCGCCATTCTGGCCCACGGTATTGCTGGCAGGTTGCGCGGATGGTCCACCGCCCGTTTGATTAAACGCCATGATCGGTGCCTTGAGCGCCTTCATGGCGGGGGATTCCTGCTGATTCGTCAGGAACGGATTGTGAAACCCCGCGTTCTGCTTTGGCGGCAGGGGGAGGTCGGCAGGTTTCGAGGGAGGTGTCGTGCTGCTGCTGGCATTGTTGACGAATGGCCGGCCCTCGGTCCCGCCTGTCACGGCGGCCTTATGGGCGAGCTTTGGCTCATGATGTGCGGTGAGCCGGGTCACCACGAGCACGACGCCAGCGCCGAGCGCGCAGGCCAGGAGGATGCCGCCGATCTGGCGCCTGCTGAGGTGCTGCTGGCTGGCGACCGCAGATTGTTCCTGTTCGACCGGCGATGGCGCCGTGTTGGCGTGACGTATCGGCCCATAAGGGCGGTCGGGCGTGTCCTCATTTGCCATCGTTGAATGTCCTCATCTCGCGCTCGACATCCGGGCTGATCGTATGTGTGCCAGGCGTGGCGCCGGTCGGGTTGTATTTGAGGTCATAAATGTCGAGGACCGTATGCCCATCGCGCAGCCGCCATTCTGGCGCGGTGCCCGGCACAACGACCGTATTCCCATTGACCGAATAGTTGGCCGTTGCCTCCTTGCCGTCCGGCTGGACGTAGAAAATGGCCGGGATGCGCTGCATGGCCGGGAAGGTGAACACGGTTGAATAGCCGTTGTCCCAGACCTCGGCGGGTGCCAGCTGATGATCGCCACGAGCGACATATTCGTAATTGCGCGGCCCCTGATATTGATCGACCGTCGCCGCGTTCATGACCGCGCGCGCTTCATCAAGGCGGCTCCTGGCCTCCTTCTGGACAGCCTTCGCTTCGGCCGCCTTCCGCTTGGCAAGCCGGCGCTCATACGCCTGGTGCGGATAGGTGAACACCACGGCGTAATCGACATTCTCGCCGGCGCCGAGGTGCTTGTTCACGGTCTCGAACTGGAAAAAGTAATGCCGGAGCTTGCCGTCGCTGGTCTTGCAGAGGACCGCGATCGGCTGTGCCGGCAGAATGCCGGTTGGCTTGATGAAAAGGTAATTCTGGACCGGGACGACCTTGAGATAGGCGCTATCGCTTTCCGCGACGGAGACGACTTTTTCATTCCTGCCGAACTGGACCGTCAGCGCCGCGCCTGGCGCGGTCCAGATGTCGGTGACGTTGCCGGACTGATAGGGCACATAGCGAACGCGGGGATCTTCGTGCCCCGGATGGGGATACTGTATGGCGAGGGCCGTCCCCATCATGCCGAGCCAGAGGAACCCGCTGGCCGCGAGTTTGCGCGCGCATGTCATGGCGAATCCTTTTGGGCCTGGTAGTTGGTCACAATGAGCCCGCTGGGGTCTGCGAGGCGGGCGGAAACCGGCAGGGTTACGACGTTTTCAAAGCCGACCGTTGCCGTCCATGTCGAAGTCTGCGGATCTGAGCCGTACATCGTCACGGTGCGGCGGAAGCGCACGAGCGCGACATTCGGCCGCACCATGGACATGCTGACCATCGCGACGCTGATCTGCCCCTTTTTACCAACCGTGACCTGCGGGCTGGTGCTGCCTGGCCCTTTATCGAGGAACCAGCTTTGGTAGGTGCCTTGCACCGTGGGGTTGGACATCAGCGAGGCAACATCATACCGATATTGCGCGTCGGCGAAGTCATAGCTTTCCCGGGCACGGACATATTGCCAGATCGCGGCCCTGGTCATCG
>NZ_AFPR01000598.1:0-682 GCF_000219295.1 Acidiphilium sp. PM | reverse complement strand
GCCAACTATATCAACTCCACGATGATCGGCGGCTATTACAGCTACACGCATGGCAACCTCAACCTCGTGCCGGAGGTTCAGTATGTGTATGCGAAGCCTGACCAGAAGGTTGGCATCAGCAAGTTCACGAGCAATTTCGGCGCGGCGCTCTTCGCCGATTACGCGTTCGGCAAAAGCCCCTATTCGCTGGGCGGCTGGGTCGAGTATTTCAGCTCGAACGGCCCCGGCTTCTGGTTCCTCAACCCCGGAGCGCAGGGCTACGGCCTGTCGGTCACGCCGACCTGGCAGAACAAGAACCTGTTCGTCCGCGGCGATCTCGGCCTGCTGCATCTGACCAAGGTCGGCTATGCTGGCAGCACCGGCTACGGTGCGAACGGCACCGGGCGCAACCAGGCCACCTTCGTGGTCGAGGCCGGCGTGCTGTTCTGATTCCACCCTCGGCGCAATCGCGGAAAAATGGTGATCAGCAAATCACGTGTCCGGCGGCTATTATCCAGGCTCTGGAACATCATTGTTTCGGCTTGGAGAGAATCGCGCCATCCGCTTTAACCGAGCTCCGTAGATTTACCGGCGGCGCGTGGAAACAGGACGTTTGAGCATTTTTGTGAGTATCGATACTCAGGTTGAACCTCACCCTGGCGGGGCGCCGGAAGGCGTCAGGCGGCAGGGACCGGCGCCGGGA
>NZ_AFPR01000599.1:0-13365 GCF_000219295.1 Acidiphilium sp. PM | reverse complement strand
CGCCGTCGTGGTGTCATAGAAGATCAGATCGACATCGAGGCGGAGCAGATCGGCGGCACGCAGGAACACCGCCCGCTCGATCTCTTCGGCCCAGACCGCGAGTACATCGAGGGCGCGGTAGAGCTGGTCGACCGTCACGTCGGTCGCCTCCGGCAGCCAGGCAGTGTCGGCGAGCCACCGCTCCGCGCAGGCACGCTTCGAACCCGGATCATCGAGCCGGTTCGCTGCCATCGCGAACAGTGCCACTTCGTGCGGGGCGGTGAGATCGGCCTTGCTCAGGCAATCCCGGACCGCCGGGCCGATGCCGAGGTCCTCCCACAGATGCCGCGCTGTCAGCGGAATGCCGAACTCGAAGGCGGCGTCGATCTCGATATCGGGCGGCGCGGTGACTGCGGTCGGGTCACGACCGGTCTGTGTGTCCTCGCCCAACACCCGGTTGATGCTGCGCACCAGGCGCTCGAGGGCGGCGCGATCGAGTTGATCGGCGCGGCCGAAGCTATGGATGACCCGCGCTTCGCGGCGCTTGGCCTCGGTGTTCCAGACCGCTTCAGCGAGGGCATAGTAGGTGACGACCGATCCGTCCCGATTCCGCCGCTGGGTCATCCGAAGATACATGCCGCACTCGTAGCGAGTTCATCACGGCTTATAAAGACACAAACGCGAGAGTCGTGTGCCTACATGTTTGAGCCATTTGCCACCGTCGACGAAGGCCGAAATCCAATCAAATCAGTTGCTTGCCGAAGCCGCGAACGACCGCATGTGCCTCATGACCGCGAACCCCGGGCTGACCGCGCCGGCGTCATCGCCGCGCTGGCGGCGTCAGGTCGTGCCGAGGAAGCCGCCCTCATGCAGGAACGGGAGGCAGCGGCGATGAAAGAACGCCCTTGAAGGCTTGGCGGACCGGGTGCGCAGCAGGGCAATCGGGTGAAGGAGCACGTGACAAACCGCCGGCGACCTGAATCGATGGGTCACCTCGATTCGGGAGAGGGGAACATCCATGGCAGATGCGCCGGCCGAATGTGCCGCGTTCGACGTGTAGCCCAACAATCTGGATGAGAAAGTGATCGCGACCTCGGAACGTTAATCGGATTGGTTTGACGCTGGCAAGCGGGTTTTGGCGACTTGATTGTTGGGGTGGACGGCCCGCCGGCATCGAATGTGCCAAGGTAGGGTCGAATAACCAACCCGATGAAAGGGCCGCCCGATGGAATACAAGCGGATTTCGATCGACACGTCCAAACATGTTTTCACGATCCACGCGGTGGACGAGAAGGAACGACCGGTTTTGCGCCACGACCTCGGGCGCGCGCAGATTGAGCGGTTCTTCGCCCGGCTGGCGCCGACCGAGGTGGCGCTCGAAGCCTGTGCCGGGGCGCACCACTGGGGCCGGCGGCTTATCGCCTTGGGCCACCAGGTGAAGCTGATCCATCCAGATTTCGAGCTGGTCACTCACGGGCCACGTTCGTCCTTGCCGTCAATCGGCATCATCAGTCATGCATGCGGTCCCGACTCAAGTGCGCGTGAAACGCTTTCCGGGTCGCGAGCGATGACCGTCAGATAGGCGCGTGCCGTCTGGTCAGGTTCCGCCCTTCCCTGCTCCCAATCGCGTAGCGTGCCGAGCGGAATATGATAGCGCGCAGCGAACGCCTCCTGCGTCAGGCCAAGCGCACGGCGCATTGTCTTGGTGCGAGGCACAGGCCGCATGCGTGCCAGACGCGTCTCCGTCAGGGGCTGTGCGTCAGGGTCCTTTAGCGCTGCAGCGCGGACTTCATCCTCCGTCATCGCGTCGGCGCGGCTCCAGTCATGGCTAGTCGTTGTCATCATGATACCTCCGGCGCTCATAGGGTTCCGCTTTTCGAGCCGATATGATGCGAATAACCTCGCCTCGCATCGTGTAAGCGACAAACAGCATACGATTTTCGGCCAAGCCAATAATAGAATATCGCGGCTCCTGCACGCCCTGAGTATCGTCTATCCATTCAAGAGCGAACGGGTCCTTGAACACTTCACGCGCCATTTCAAATGTGACGCCATGGTCCCGCCAATTGCTGGACGCTTTAGCATCGTCCCACTGGAAAAACTCATCCTGCACAGGCACTACGGATTACCAGTAGTCGCGTCAAGTGTCTAGTGATTTAGATGGCCACGACCGCCCCCCCTTCCCGCGAGGCTGCTCGTTTGGGTGAGGTTCATAGCACATTAATACATATATGGAAATTCGGATATTCATATTTTCGGATTTTCACATAATCGGCAGGGTGAAAATGCAGCATAGACATAGGAATAGATTTTCGTATATCTACATAGGCGGTAATTTAGATTTTCGAATAGACGGATATATGATAATCACAGTCACAAGCTACAAAGGCGGCGTCGGCAAGACGACTACGGCCATCCATCTGGCCGCCTACCTGCAACGCCTTGCTCCCACGCTGCTGGTGGACGGTGACGCCATCCGCAGCGCGACCAAGTGGAGCAAGCGGGGAGGGGACACCGGCCTGCCTTTCAAAGTCGTGACACACGCGCAGATGGTGAACCATATCCGCGACTTCACGCACATCATCATCGACACCGAGGGCAACCCGACCGACGACGATTTCAGGGACTTGGCCGAAAACTGTGACCTACTGGTCATTCCCGCCGTGCCGGAAAGCGTAGCGACGGATGGGTTGATCCACACGCTCGCCAAGCTCCGCAGCCTCGGAAACAAGGCACATCGGGTGCTGCTTACGATGGTGCCACCCAAACCCCGTACCGAAGGCCAGCAGCTCCGGGACGTGCTCAACAGCGAGGGCATCCCTGTGTTTGCGTCCAAAATCCCTCGCCTCGCCGCGTTTGAGAAAGCCGCCGCAGAGGGCGTGCCGGTCTATGCCGTGAAGGACGACCGCAACGCCGCCCGCGCGTGGGATGCCTACGAAGCGGCGGCAAAGGAAGTCGTCCATGGCTGAGAAACGGGGCAAATTCTCAGCACTTGCGGAACTCCACCGGCAGCCGCCTGAAGCGGAAGCGCCGGAGCCGATTGAGGTGCTCCCGCCATCAGCGCCAGCAATGACACCGGTAGCCGAGAAGGGCAGGGGCCGCCCGGCCACCGGCAAGCGCAGCAACCCCGAGTGGAAGCTTTATTCCCACTTTCTCAAACGCCAGACGCAACGTGCGGCCGCCGCACGGTTGCAGGCGGACGATGACGGACGCGACCTATCAGACGTGTTGCAGGAACTGCTGGAAGACTGGGTTAAGTCAAAAACTTAACATATCCACATTTTCGGATGTCCGAAAATGTGGATATGTGAAAATCTAGAAATCTACTCCGCCACTGCCGCTTCGCGCCCTTCCCCGCGCCTCGGTACGGCTACGCCCGCCGCTCCGGCGGCATCGGCCAGAGTGAACGCGCCGGGTTCGACCGCCTCCACCAGCCCGCGCAACCGCGCCTTCCGGCCGACCTTGCTGCGGTTCCTCTCCCGCATAGACTCCCGGAATTCGTCGCCTTCCTGCTTGCGCCACGCAACCGCGACCTCGTGAATGGCGGCGCGCGCATGCTTGCGCCGGAGTTCGATGTCCACATGCACGTCGGACATCTTATTGACTTCCAGCACCGCAGGCTCGACCACCTTGCGGCGGAAGTCCTGACCGTCCGCGTAGGCGTTCGGCGGAACACCGAGCAAATCGCGGAAACGCTCAATCGTGAACACTTCGATGCAGGTGTGTAGGTTTATCCGCAGGCAGACCAGCTCGTAGAGCGCAATCGCGTATTTGCTGGTCATCGCATAGGTGATTTCACACCGTACGCGACCCCAGCGGTTTGACCGGGCGAGGGCAGCCCGGAGCTTTTTGGGAATGCCAAACACGACCGTCGCGTTGTCGCCGTCACGGTCATCGGTGTCGGTGAATTCCAGCAGGTGGGTCTTCATCGTGCGCGGTTCGCCGCGAACCGACAGGTAATGCACCACCACCTGAATGTTCATCAGCTTGTCGAGGCTCGCCCGCACGCGGTCGTTGCTCTCGTGCTTCGACAGGGGGCGGCGGATTTCCGCGAAGGTGATTTCCCACTCCGCGTCCGCATGCGTCATCCGGCCGCTGTCGTGGGCATGCTGAAACAGCATGTTCTGTATGGCGCGGTCAGACGCCTCAAGCTGGTGCGCGCCAGTTATCTCAATCAGCTCGCTCGGCTTTGGAAACCCGGCCGCGTTGGTTTTCTGGGAAATCGTAAGGCTCATACTCAGCAAGCCATATCAGGAACAGGACATCTTATCAAGTCTGGTCTGAACCAGAATCCGCTGCCAGAGGAGCCGCCCGTTTGGTCTGAATTCAACGCAGCACCGACTCCGGGAAGGCCGTCCGTTTGGTCTGCACTGCCCTCGAAGGAACTTTTTATCGGGCGGTTTCGCTTCCAAGCTTGCGCTCAGCGCCCTTTTCGATAGCCCAAAGCGATCGGTTAGCGGCCGCCTGGCCATCAGAACGCCAGCAAAGACCACTCCGCCCGTTTGGTCTGAATTGCCCGCCCCTTAGGTCTGAATTGCCCGCCCACTTAGTCCTGTATAACCGCCCGTTTGGTCTGAATTTACCCACCTATCTAATTGATTCATCTTAATTTTTTCGCGGCGAATTTGAATATAAGAGAAATTGAACTTTATGCTGTGGATAACTTTCGGTGTGGATAAGAAGTCACTGGACATTCTGTCCGCCGGTTGTGCTTTTCCACCCATGCAAGCAACCCTGTGATCGTGCTGGCAACTCCTAGACGGGATAATTCATGAAGTGCCTCTCTGATTGATCTGTCGTGTGAACTTGAGTTTGAAGTGAAAGGGCTGGGGGGATGGGTCATTTCAGGAACCAACCGTAGACGGATCCGTGTTTTGTTGCTTCTGGAAGGCAGAGCGGCTTGCCGTCTCTGGTTATAATTTTCCATCCCGGTCGGGAGCAGGTAGCAAGTTGGCGGATGAAGCCGGCCTTGTAGAGATGATAGGCCAGGATACCATTGGGTGTATTGGCCCAGGAGGCACGGCTTTTCTGGTTATGGACGTGGGTGAGGAGATCGGCCTGGCCGGTGCGGTAACCATGGCGCCAGCCCTGACGATGGGCGATGAAGATCGAGGCGCCGAAGGCGATGGCCGTGATGGCGAGAGCCATGGTGAAGGCGCCGAGCGTGGCCCGGCGAGAGCGTGCGGCTTCGATACGGACGCGCTCATCGAGGGTTCTCGTCGTGGCCTTGGCGGCAAGGTCTTCCCATTGGGCAATGAAGCTGTCGCGGTTTGCGGTAGCGCCGGAGCGGAGGTTGTCGGCGGCCTGGTTGAGCAGGGTGGTAGCCTGGCTGAAGGTCTCGCCGATCGCAGCGTCCATCTTTCTGGTGCCGGTGGCAATTGTTTCGGTGATGGTGTTACTGGCGGTTCGGGTGGCCTGATCGATGCTGCCCCGGACATCCCGGCCGACCTCGATGGTGGCGTCCTGGATTGCCTTGCCGAGGGTCGGGCCGGCGCGGCCGATTTCACGGGCGATGGCGGCGGCTGCCTTGCCAGCGTCGGTGGCGGCGGTTCCAGCAGCCGCGGCAAGTGTGGATGCGGCGTTCAGCGTGTTGCGGATCGTGGCATTATGGGCCTCAAGAGTGATCAGGAGGAGCCAGCCGCTATCGTTCTGCTGCAGACGGAGGACGCGTCCGGCGCTGAGGATGCGGTTGATGGCTTCCTGATCGGGCCCGAAGCCGGCGATCTCACGGTAGGTGCTCTCGATATCGGTGGCCATCGGCGGGTCGGTCCTTTGCGAAGGAAGATCGGCTCGCCGACATACCGACGAACTTGCGATCTGGTGCTATCGTTTTGGCGGCAGCAGCCTGTTCAGGTTCGCGCGGTGGCGAACGGATGTTCCGTGAGCAAGGGTGCAAAAGTCTCGGCGCAATCGGCGCGCCATTTTTCCAGGGCGATGCGCTCGAAGAGCGGTGCCTCTGCCAGGATTGTGGCGGGTGAGCGCCGGTCGGTCTTGATTGCGGCGGCGAGGGGCCTGGGCAGAATGGGGAAAGGCAGGAGGGCAGGGGTTACGCATGAAAGATGCCGGTGAGCACTTGCTCCATGTAACGGTTATCCCAGGCGGCCATTTTGCGTCGCCCCTTGAGACTGGCCTTTGATGCGTGATGGCGTCGAACGAGGTTGATCGCGATCTTGCGAAGCAGGGAGAAGTTCTGGACGGCGTTACGATCCCGGATCCGGCAGTGATCTTCGTTGAAGGTGACGTCGAGCACCCAGTGTAGGCTGTTCTCGATCTGCCAATGTTGACGGATCGCTTTCGCCAGGATTTCGGGTTGATCGTCGCTGCTGGACAGGAAGTAGCGGATTTCGGCTTCGATCTTGCCGGATCCGTTGACGCCGCGGATGGTTTCCACGGCCAGAACGCTCTTCACCCCCGGCCAGTCGCGTAGCGGTTCCAGCGCTACGGCGTCTGGACAGACGAATACCCGGCGCCGAACAAGACGGCCGTGACCATCATCGAATTCGTCGTGGACCGGCCGATGAGTGGGTGAGCGGCTGAAGCAGGTGGTTGCGCAAAGCTCCTCCACGGCGCTGTGTTTTTTCCCCTGGTTGGCTTTCAGGGTGACGAGATAATCGGCGCCCCGCTCAAGGATTTTGGCGGCGATGGCTCGCTGGCACCCCATCGCGTCCAACGTGACAATGGCGCCCTTGATGTCCAGCACATCTAGCAATTCCGGGATCGCGGTAATCTCGTTCGATTTGTCGCCGACCTGACGTTGGCCGAGCACCAGTCCCCGATCACTCGCCCATGCACTCACAACGTGAAGCGCCGCCTGGTCCCGGCTACGATCAAACGAGCCGCGGATCGTTTTTCCGTCAATCGCCACCACTTCCCGGTCCAAAGTCGGCCCGAATGAGCGCGCCCACGCTTCGAAACATGCCTCGAAACGCCCGGTATCGATCAGCATGAACACACGTCGGAAGGTGTCGTGGGATGGAATGCCGTTCGGCAGCGCCAGAAACGTGCCCAGCCAATCCTGCTTGCTGCGGCCATACAGCGCTATATCCGCCCAGCTTTCCGCCCCGGAGATCACCGCGCACACCGCAATCACCAGAATATCAATCAGCAGGTGCTCGACCTTGCCGCCACAGCGGGGGTCTGTCAGGGCCGAAAATTCCTCCACAAGCCGCCTCACCGACATGCACGTCTCCCAATCTCAAGGAGACTCCCCGAATCACACCCGATTCCGTGCCGTCAATTATGCCCCAAATTTTCATGCGTAACCCCTGGGCAGGAGGGTTCCACCGCGCGCCTCGATTGTGAGGCGGGTCTTGCTGTCCTGGTAGACGGTGAAACGGGCGGTCTCGTCGAAGAAGCAATTGCCGACGATTTGGACGCGGCCGGAGTAGGTTTCCAGAAAATCCCGCAAGGCCAGAAGGCTGTCGCGTTCGTCGTTAATCACCCAGGCGACGGTGAGGGGCATGCCGAGTGCTTCGGCGCCGCGGTGGAGGTAGTCGCCGAAACGGCGCATCGCGTCGTTGTCGCGAGCGCCGGCATTGATGACGCAGGTCATGTCGCGGTGCTGTTCGATGGCGTTGAGCATGATCTGCCAGCCTGCTTCGGTGCGGGTATCGGCGGCGAGGGTGGCGTCGAGTTCGGTGCCGATGCATTTGGCGGCGTCGGGATTGGCGGTATCGGTCTCGACCAGAAAGACGGATCTGTTGAGGACGTGACGGAGGTGATCGGCGAGGGCGATGGCGACCATCGACTTGCCAACGCCGCCCTTGTTGCCGCCGACATAGATGATCTGGCTCATACGTCGTCATTCCCGAGATCGAATGTCCCGGCGGATTTCTGTCCGCCAGGTTTTCCCGGGTTTGGCTCGACGGCGGTCCTTGGTAGATCGGACTTGTCCCTTATGCGATTGCCAGCATGATCGGCGGCCATGCCGGACCGCTTGCCAGGCACATGCGACATGATTGTCGATTGTGGATTTCCTGTCGATCCGGAGGTGGTGCGTGATTTGCGTTTGCGTGTTGTCTTCCCGGCAATGGTTGCGCGAATCGTCGGGACGCTGACGACAAGTGGTGTATTGGCTTTTAGCCAATCGGCGATTTGTGCAATTGTGTAGCCTTTATCGCGCATGGATTTGATCTCTGAGCTGAGTGCTTCGATCGCCGCGCGTTTTGTGGTGATATCGGCATCATGGGCATTGGGCAGGGCTTTCATGCGTGATGCGATCTCCCTGAGATCATGTCGACTGATCCTGATTGATTGCTTGCGCTGATCGTTCATTGTCTTTTTATCCTGCCACAAGAGTTTCGAATTATGAGAGTATCTCACGTCTGATTATCATGACAAGACATGATTATATGCCCTGAAAATCCATCAAAATTTTCGCGTCATATGTCATCCATGAAGTGACTTTTTATCAATTTTGGTAGTATTTTCTGTCTATCGACGCCAGGCTTTGCCTGGCTTTTACACACAACCGCACCTATGATGCGAGGCAAGGGGTATCACGCCCCAAAACGGCCGGCAACAGAGACGGGTGACGCCCGCGGCATCCACGGCAAATAGAGATCAGCAAGAATGATATCGTACAGCCACCTGACCGCTCAGGGATCCGGGCAAGGCGCCGGCGCCGGCGCCAGTGTTGCTGGTGTCGTCCGCTACCTGGAAGCGTCGCGGGATGAACCTGAAACAGGAAAGAGTGTGGCCGCGATCGGCTATTACCAGGGCCGGTCCGCCCCTTCGGCCTGGCTAGGATCGGGGGCGGCTGAACTGGGCCTGTCCGGAGAGGTGGACGGTACGGCACTGATGGCGGTTCTGTCTGGCAAGTTGCCGGACGGGACGGATCTGAGCGGGCGGGGCAATCGTTTGGCGAGCCGGCGTCTCGGGCATGATCTGACGATCAGCGCGCCGAAGAGTGTGAGCATCCTGGCACTGGCCGGGGGAGATGCCCGTCTTCTGGAGGCACATGATGAAGCGGTGCGCGAGGCGGCGGGACAGGTGGAACGGCTGATGCTGGTAGCCCGCCGGGGCAAGGCCGGGGCAGTGATCGAACGGACTGGCCGCATGGTTGCGGCGGCTTACCGACACGAAGACAGTCGGCCGATCGACGGGATGGCGGACCCGCAGATCCATACGCATCTGGTCATTGCGAACATGACGCAGCGATCGGATGGCGTGTGGAGTGCCGCGTCACTGGACTTTGGGGTTCGGAACGAGACGCTGCACCTGATGGACGTGGTCTACAAGGCAGCTCTTGCGAGACGGGCGGTGGAGCTTGGCTACAGCGTGGAGCGGACCCGGGACGGGTTCGAGATTGCCGGGCTGACGCGGGAGCAGATTGCAGCATTCAGCCGCCGGACGGCGGAGATCGACCGGGCGCTGACGGCGGGTGGACTGGATCGGGAAAGGGCAACTGCGGCGCAACGGGTGCGGGCGAATGTATCGACGCGGCTGGAGAAGGGGCTGCCGGGAGAGCTTGACCAGCGTTATGCGTGGCGCGCCCGGGCGCGCGAGGTCGGGGTCGACCTTGAGCAGCTCCGCCATGCCGCGCTGGCCAGGGAGCGTGGGGGCAAGGTTCTGGTTGCCGGCCGCGACGGCGACGCCTGGCGGCCGGATGAATGGGCTCTGGCGCGGGAGGTGGTGACGGGGGCGGCGCGGCATCTAAGTGAACGCGCGAGCGTGTTCAGCGAAGCGGACCTGATGCGCGAGGCGCTGCTGGCGGGAATGGGCATGGTGACGCCGGCAGGGATCCGGCGGGCGATTGAGGCGCGTGAAGGGGGGCTGGTAGCCGGATCGGATGCGCGTCGGGGGCTTGTATTCACCACGCGGGAGGCTTTGGAGACCGAACACCGGGTGCTCGAACTGGTGCAATCCGGACGGGATGCTGCCCGCCCGCTGGGGGAATCCGATGCGATCGAGGCGCTGCTGGCGGCGCATGAAGATCGGCAGAACATGGTGTTCACCGGGGGACAGCGGGAGGCGGTACGGCTGGCACTGGGTTCGGCGGACCGGCATCTGGGGATCGTCGGAGCGGCGGGGTCGGGCAAGACGCGGTCGATGGCGGCGATTGTCGAGACCTACCGGCAGGCCGGCTATGAGGTGATCGGCCTTGCGCCGAGTGCGGCGGCGGCGCGTGAACTGGGCACGGCGGGCTGCGACCGGACGCTGACCCTGGAAGCCGGGTTGCGCCAGCCGGCGCCTGAAATGGTGCGTGAGGGGGAGAGGCGTCTCTACGTCCTGGACGAGGCGGGGATGGTCTCGGCACGTGACATGGACCGACTGATGCGGCGTGCCGAGGTGGAGGGGGCGCGGACGCTGATGGTCGGTGATCCACGTCAGCTGGCGAGCGTGGAGGCCGGCTCGCCGTTCCAGCAGATGCTGGAGGCCAACGTGTTGCGGCATGTGCGGATGGATGAGGTCCGGCGGCAGCGTGATCCTGCGCTGCGGGAGATTGTGCAGCGTTTTGCGCGTGGTGATGCGGCCGGTGCGGTGCAGGCGGCGCAGCCTTACATGACAGTGGTTGGCAAGGATCAGCTCGCCGTGACGGCAGCCGAAGCCTATCTTGGTCTTGGCGCTGCGGAACGGGCCGATACGCTGGTGCTGGCGGGTACCAAGCGGATGCGTGCGGTGGTGAACGCGGAAATTCGCACTGGCCTGCGGGCGCGCGGCGAGATCGGCCGCGATGAGCTCTCGGTGCAGGCGCTCGACAAGGCGGATTTTACCCGTGAGCAGGCACGACGGGTTCAGTCCTACGAGTCCGGGATGGTGGTGGTGTTCACCCGGCCGCTGAAAGATTGTCGTGCGGCCGTGGCGGAGCGTGGCAGCCAGTGGGAGGTTGTCGGCCGGGACGGGGATCATGTGACGCTGCGATCGCTGGGCGGCGCTGCCGACGGGGCCGGCGTCCGGGAGATTGCCTGGCGGCCATCAGGCGAGACGGCGACCGCCTATCATGCGCGGGCGCTTGGCCTGGCTGAGGGTGAGCGGATCGTGTTCCGGGAGAATGACCGAGCTCTTGGCGTCAACAACGGCATGGGCGGCGTGGTGACCGGGCTGGACCGGGCACGGGGCGAGGCGCTGGTGCGCAGTGATGCCGGGGCGGAAATCCGTATCAGCATGGATCGGGCGCATGTGATCGATCACGGTTATTGCCGGACCATCCACAGCAGCCAGGGGGCGACGGTGGAGCGGACGATCGTGGTGGGTGAGGCCGGCCGGGTGGCGACGGCGCAGACCGCCTATGTGGCGGCGTCGCGCGAGCGCTCCGGTCTGAGGATCATCACCGATGATCGGGAGAAGTTGTCTGCTGCCTGGTCCCGTTGGGCAGAGCGGCAGAGCGCTCGCAGCGTGCTGGCGCGCGGACCGGCGGATGAGCCTGGGCGGCAGCGGGACATGCCGGTGAGCGATATCAGTCGCGAACGAGCGCGGCAGAAAACCCTCGAGCAGGCACGGCAGCGGACCGCCGAAGCTGGCAAAACCCGGGAGGCCGCGCTGGAAAAGCAGGCGGAACGGCAGAGATCAACCCGCGAGGCAAACCATCGACAGGGGCGGGGGATGGAAATATGATGATCAAGCTGACGCCTGTCCTCATCATCGGGACCAACCCAGTCTCATCAGAAGCTGCTGCTTTGCCGGATGGAAACAAGCAAGGCACCAATTACAGGATGAAGCGGTGATCGAAGCGTTGGCGCCAGTCCCAGTGGAATGGAGATGCATTTGCCCGTATCGAAAAAGCCACGGAAACCATCGCTCCGGAAATCCGGCGGTGGGTCGCAGAACGGCCCCATATCACCACTGCCCGACCGGCGGGGTATGGAAGGGATGATGGCGGGGCTGTTCGGGGGAGCGAAGGACGCCGATCCGATCTCGGCTGCCCAGAACGTCATGTATCAAGCCTGGGACGCGACGGACCGGCGGGAGCGGATCAGGCTGGCAAAGCAGGCGCTCGCGATATCTTCGCTCTGTGCCGACGCCTATGTGCTTCTTGCGGAAGAGGAAGCCCGGTCGGTCGAGCAGGCATTGGCCTTTTATCGGCTGGGGGTCGAGGCGGGACAGAAAGCGATCGGTCCTGAAGGGTTCAAGGAGTATGCGGGGCATTTCTGGGGATTTCTGGAGACCCGGCCGTATATGCGGGCCCGGCAAGGTCTTGCGGTGGTGCTCTGGGCGATGGGCCAGCATCAGGAGGCGATCGGGCATTGCCAGGCGATGCTTGAGCTCAACCCGAATGATAATCAGGGCATTCGCTATTTGCTGAGCGGTTATCTTCTGGCGCTTGGGCATACGGATGCCCTGAAACAACTGCTGGGGCAGTTCGAAGACGACGGCACCGCGATGTGGCTCTATACGCGGGCATTGCTGGCCTTTCGGGAGAACAGTCCGGCGGCCGACAAGCTTGCGGAAGAAGCCTGGGTGGCAAACGGCTACGTGCCGGAGATCCTGTCTGGGCGACGTCCGGTGATCGCCTCGCGGGACGGGTATATCACGCTGGGTGGAGAGGATGAGGCCGGCGAATATGCCAAGGATAACGGAGCCATCTGGCGCGCCACACCCGGCGCCATCGAGTGGCTGACACGGGTCACATCCACCCTGGTGCCAAGGCCACCGGGCAGAAGCGCTGGCGGCAAGTGGAAACAGTGATCCCCGGTTCTGGAATGTTTGCCGGAGCGAACGCATTCCGCCGGTTTTATATTTCAACCGCCTGGCCCAGATTCATGGTCACGATGCAGCAAATCCAGGAACATCATCGACCGTTTGCCGAAATCGCTCCATGCCTCGGTCCGCAAGGCACTTTGCCAGGCATGGGAACTCGATGACGCCGAGACAGCCAGTCTGCCGCCATGACACGAGAGCGTAATCTCGCCTTGAAATCAGGGCTGGAAAACGCACCTCCAGGCTCGGACAAGGCTTCTTGGGTTGCCTTTCCAGTCGGCTCAGCGTTTAGCGATCTGCCACTCGGCGACCCTGTACCATGGGGTCGCCATTTTCTTGTCCGCACCATCGAAGACGCGACACTCGCCCGCGGCGAGAGGCGATCATGGGCCGGCGATCACGCGGTTGGTGAAAAAGCCGTGAGAAAATATTGCCCCTCTTGAAGGCTTGGCGGAGCAGGCACAATGTCGCCTGCTGGCAAGGCGACGTGGTTCACGCCTTTCCGTTACGTCACAGCAGTAACCTGACTTCTGGCGGCCGCTCCTCCATCCATACGGCCGCCTTTTTCTTGTTCCCCTCCCGCCTGTCTCGCGAACACTCCAGCCCCTGACGAGCGTGGAGGGCATGATCCAGAGGTTTGTGGACGAAACGAGATAGATCTTGGCACTTGAAGGCGCGGCGATTCAGGATCACTATCGCCGTTATGGATCAACGGCGCCTTGGTGCGCCCACTGTTCCTTTCCGTAT
>NZ_AFPR01000600.1:0-898 GCF_000219295.1 Acidiphilium sp. PM | reverse complement strand
TGGTTCTTGTCGTCTTTTTCATCGCCCTTGCCCTCGTGTTCGCGGTGTATCTCATCTCGACAACACTGACGGGCCTTCTCGTCGCCATCGGGCCATTCCTGCTGATCGGATATCTCTTTGAAGCCACAAAGGGCATCCCGGAACGCTGGCTCGGCAAGCTGATCGGCCTGGCGATCCTGTTGCTCCTGATCACAGCGCTTCTATCGCTGTTCACCGGCGGCATGACTGATTTTCTGAACACCAAGGTCTCGACCACGTTCACCGCCGACCCAGTGCAAACCGAAATCATCATCCTCGGCGAAATCGCCGCCTATACCGCCATCACGGCCTTCATCACGATCATGCTTCCCGGCATCGCCGCCTACATTGGCGGCGGTGTGGACTTCAATATTTCCGGGATCGTGAACCCAGCCAACTGGTTCAAATAATGAAGGGCTCACGCATGTTGTCTCGCCTGATTATCCTCATGTGCGCAGCCGGCCTACTGGCGGGCTGCGCGGCCAGTGACCCGCTGGCGACGGCTCACGGGCCGATGTTCGCCCTCAATCCCGGCCATTGGTCGCCAAGCGCGGCGCAGTTGGCACGACCGCCGCAGGTGCCCCACTCATGAACGCGGACATGAAAAACACGGCCTTGCCGATCGATAACGAACGGCTCGCCGCCTATTTCCAGGATGTCGAATCCTTCCAGGCCACTGAGAAGCGCACCGCCCGCCGCTGGGGCCGTGTGGGCTGGGTAGTGGCCGGCGTGTCCCTGGCGGTCAACGTGACCCTCGCGGGGGCGATCGTGATGATCCTGCCCCTCGAAAAGCTCGTGCCCGCCTTCATCACCGTGAAGTCAGACGGCACCACCAGTACCACCATGAATTTCAACAGCCTTCCCAGCGATGAGAAGGCGG
>NZ_AFPR01000601.1:0-16138 GCF_000219295.1 Acidiphilium sp. PM | reverse complement strand
GCTTTTCATCCTCTGGGACCGCGCGGTGACGCCGCAGAACGTCGCCATTCAGCTCGCCTCGCCGGCGGCCGATCCCCTCGGCCGGGCTGGCGTCTCGGGGGCCGTCAACAACCATTTCCTCGAACGGTTCGGCGCGGCGATCATGATGACGATCATTGGCGGCTCGTTGCAGGTCGCGGCGAACGCCGCCCAGAACAGCGCCGGCAACACGTATCTGGAATACATGAACTCCAGCACGAACCAGATCGCCAACACCACACTGCAACACACGATCGACATTCCGCCCACACTGACCAAGCACCAGGGCGAGAATGTCTCGATCTTCGTTGCCCGCGATCTGAATTTCTCCAAGGTCTATAAGCTGTCGGTTGTCTCGCCATGAGCGAGGGCTGGCGCCCCCGCCTGGACCGCCTGGCGCAGGCAGGACGGCGGCTCAATCGCCATGTCGAAAAGGCCGCCGTCAAATACATTCAATGGCAAGATCGTCGCCACGCGCGCCGGCGGCAGAAATTTCTCCGGCAAGGCTGGCTCTACAGCACGCTTCTGGGACTGTGGCTCGTCCTGATCATCTTGGAACTGCTCGGCCATCAATCAGCCGCGGTCATCCATAGCTCGGCCGGCCTCGGGCTGATCTTCCTGGCTCTGAAAATCTGGCACTCGGCCATGGTCATCAGGGCCAAAAAGCGGGGGGAATTATGAACGGCACCGATTTTTCCGATGACCTCGTGGCGGAAAGCCCAGCCGCGCCGCTGCTCCGCTTCCTGCTCGCCCCGCTGCAACCCTGGCTGAACGATGGGGCCACTGAGGAGCTGTGCATCAACCGGCCCGGCGAGTGCTGGGTGCGGCAGCACGGCGTTTTCGAGCGGTTCAAGGTGCCGCTCGACCGATCGGCGCTGGAAGATATTGCCGTGCTCGCCGGCGCGCTGCGCCGTCAGGATGTCGGCCCTACCTCGCCGCTTTGCTCCACCGAACTGCCAGGCGGCGAACGGCTGCAAGTCTGCCTGCCGCCGGCCGTGCCCACCGGTACGGTCAGCCTGACAATCCGCCGGCCGGGCTCGACGGTCGCGCCGCTCTCCTCCGTCACCTCCAGGTATCAGTCGGACGGATGGAACAGTTGGGCGGAAAACCGGGAAACCCGGAATTTCGCGGAAGCCCTGGAATACTACGATTCCGGCGATCTTGAGGGCTTCCTTGCGGCGGCCGTGCGCTGCCGAATGACCATCCTGCTCTGCGGTGCCACTGGCTCCGGCAAAACCACGATGAGCAAAACGCTGATCTCGGCGATCCCCATGGCAGAGCGGATCATCACCATCGAGGACACGGCGGAGCTGGTGATCCCGCAACCGAATCATGTCCGGCTGCTCTACTCGAAAGACGGCCTTTCCACCGCGAAAATCGACGCCGAGGCACTGTTGCAGGCCAGCCTGCGCATGCGGCCGGATCGGGTGTTCCTGCAAGAGCTGCGCGACGATGCGGCATGGACCTATGTGAACGAGGTGGTTTCGGGGCATCCGGGCTCGATCACCACCATTCACGGCGCCAACCCGGCCCAGGCGTTCAAGAAGCTGTTTTCGCTCATCAAGGGATCCCCGAAGGGCGCTGGCTTCGATGACGCCACGCTTTGCGATCTGCTCGCGGCGGCTGTCGATCTCATCATCCCGTTCGAGACCTCCGGCACCACCTACCGGATCGGCAAGGTCTGGTTCGGCCCGGACGCAGCCAGACGCGGCGAAACGGCCGCCGCCCTTTTGCGGGCCGCCTGATGACCGGGCGCGGCGTGATGCGGCTCCTCGTCGGGCTGGTGCTCGGCCTGGTGTTCTTCACCGTCCTCGCCACGATGATCTTCCTCATCGGGACCGGGTTGTTCTGGCAGTTCCAGCATCCGTTCTGGCAATGGTGGCTCTATCTTTTCGAGGCCAGCGGAGATCCTACCGTGCGGGTCTGGCTGGTCATCAGCGGCGTGCCGGCCTTCGCGATCCCCTTCATCGCCGGGGTCGTTCAGCTTGTGCGCGGCCGGCGCGTCACCGGCTGGTCACTGCGCCGCGATCACGCTCCGACAAAGCCCGTCGATGCGCCGATCCGTGCCCCAACCGACAATCATGGTCATGCCCGCTGGATGACGATGGAGGAGGCCCGCGCACGGTTTCCGGGGCCTGCCCCGGAATATGGCGGCCTTGTCGTGGGCGAGGCGTATGAGGTTCACCGCGACAGCGTTGCCAGCCTGCCGTTCCGGCCGAAGGATCGTTCAACCTGGGGGCAGGGGGGCAAAGCACCCCTGCTGATCGATCCCTGCGAGATTGGCTCAACGCATTGCATGATGTTCGCCGGATCGGGCGGCTATAAAACGACAACGGCCATCTCCACGCTGCTGACATGGACCGGCGCGGCCATTGTCCTTGACCCCTCGGTGGAGCTGGGGCCGATGCTGCGCCAGGCGCGCGAGGCCATGGGCCACAAGGTCTATATGCTTGATCCCCGCACGGCCCGCGAAGTCGGGTTCAACGTGCTGGACTGGATCGATGTCTCCTCCCCGCTCGCAGAAATTGACGTGCAGGCCGTGGTTGAGTGGGTGTGCGGCGACACCAAGCAAGGCGGCGATGAAAACGCCTCTTTCTTCAAGAATAGCGGCAAGGAGCTGGTGACGGCGCTGCTCGCGCACATGCTCTGGGATAAACGCCTTGAACCGCACGAAAAGACCTTGCGGGCCGTCCGCGCGGCCATCGTTACGCCCGAAAAGGAGCTGCGGAACGTCCTGGCCCATATTCACAAGAACTCGCAAAGCCGCCTCGCCCGCGATCTGGCCGGTAGCTTGAAGGACATTGTGGATGAGACCTTTAGCGGCATCTACAAGAACGCCACCCAAGACACGGCCTGGCTTTCAACCGCCGCCTATGCGGATCTTGTCTCCGGCAATGCGTTCCGTTGCGCTGATCTGACGCTCGGCAAGACCACGGTTTTCATCAACATTCCCCTCAAGGCGCTCGATGCTACGCCGGCGGTCGCCCGCGTCATCACGGGTGCTCTGCTGAACGCGGCCTATGAAGCGGATGGCGCGATCGAAGGCCGCGTGTTGTTCCTGCTCGATGAGGCCGCCCGCCTCGGCCCCATGAAAATCCTCGAAACCGCCCGCGACTGCGCCCGGAAATACAAGATCACGCTATTTCCGTTTTATCAGTCGATCGGCCAGCTTCGCGAGCTGTTCGGCCAGGACGGCCCGGCCAAGTGGTTTGAATCGGTCAGCTGGTATGGCTTCGCCGGCGTCAAAACCAAGGCCGTCGCCGAGGAGCTGGCTGCGGCGATCGGCGAATATGGCGTGCTGGCCTGGTCCGAAGGCTCGAACACCGGCAACTCGGCGAAGGGCCTGGAAGCAGGCACGCGCTCGACTGGCCAGACCACAACCTATCATGAGCTGAAACGCCAACTCATCCGCGCCGAGGAAATCATGCACGACATGCGGGATGATGAGCAGATTATCTTCCCGAAATCCGGCCGGCCGCTGCGCTGCGGCCGGGCCATTTATTTCCGGCGGCCCGAGATGGCGGATCGCGTCGGCGAGAACCGCTTTGCCGTCAACGCAACATAGCCACGGGCAGGTACGACGGGGAGAAGGGTGTCAAATTAAATGTCCGTACACGACCCAACGCGGCCATATGCAGCTCCTTTGGGCGATCTCGAAAACAGACGTTCGGGAACGCTCAGCTCTGCAATTAGCCGAAGGGAGCTTCAGGTGAAGTCGCGCTGTCCTGCGAGCCTTGCAAGAGCCTCCCTAGCCCCAAGTGATCCGGCGTCGGCGACGACGGAAATCAGACGGCGCACCTCCTTGCGGGCTTCGGCGCCAGTCACTGCAAGTGGCTCGAGGAGTGCAGCAAGGGTGTCGCCCATGCCGCCATAGCTCCAGAAGTCTCGGTCGCCCCTCCTCCGCTCCACGATCAGACCGGCCCAGCGGAGCAGCCAGCGCCCACGTTGTGCAATGTCTAGACGGGCGGCGAACTTGATAAGCCGCAGTGCCGCAGACGCATTTCCGCATGCCATTTCCGCCCAGCGATCGATCTCGGGCAGAACAGCATCCAAATGTGGCCAATCCTCTGGTAGCGGCGTCATATAGGGACCCATCAGGCCAGCCGCCGTTGCCCACTCCTCGACACGTTCATCATCCAACCCATGCTGCTCAAAAAGCCAGTTGGCCGCTCCGCGCCAAGCGTTCCAGAACCGGTCGTCGGGCGCGCGGTGGCTATCGATGAGTTCCCTTATCACCGCCTCGAGGTAATCGCTGACCATCTGTTGGGCATGGTCGCCGCCTTGGATTCCCGTTAGCACCCGCCAAAAGTCGGGCTCACCGGCCCGAGCCGCGTGGCGGCCGACGGCAGTAGCCAGTGCGTCGGCCCATTCGTACGGGAAGTGACTGTCGGACCCTTTTCTGCCCGCTTCCATGTAAGCACGCAACCAGTCTAAAAGTTTGCTCAAGTAGTGCTTCGATTGTTTGGCGAGGGCGGAATCGGCAACGACGGCGTCCATATCGACGACCCCAAGCAGTTTGCCGGCACGCGTCCACTCGAAGACCCAACCGGTCCGTACCAAGCCGACCCTAAACGGCCAACTCCGCTTCCTCGTGCGGTATATCCGCCGGCGCGCAACGGGCATAGGCAGGCGTGGCACGCGCGGATCGGCCCAGGGCAGACGCCAGCCACGAAGGCTTCTCTTCTGGAGCCGCATATTTGCTCGTTGCGCGCGCGCCACTTCGCGCTCCGGATTGGGACGCCAGCTACGTGGGATCCGATGGACACATCGATCGAACGCGATGACTGCAAGGTCCCAGCTTTCTCGCGTTTGGGCCTTCCAGTCCAGCCCGGCAAGGAGCGCGGCACTTGGCTCTGTAAGCCGCCCGGATGCTATGAAGCGCGCGGAGGCCAGCACGTCGGCTCCGGCACGGCCGCGTGCGATGAGGGCCGCGGCGCCCCTCGCGCCGTACAGCAACGGATGCATCGCAAGGACTGCGTCGTCCACAAGTGAGCTATCGCACTCGGTAGAGCTGAGGGTCCGGCAACCCGCAACAATCGTCTTCGCGATCCATTCGCCCTCCTCGTCTAGAAAAGCGTCCGAGCCAAACCGCGCGGCTACCCACGCCGTCCCCACAATCGCTGCGCCTGCCATCTGTAGCCGGAACGAGATAGACTCCGTCATCTCCTTCGGCTGAGGCGATTCCTGCAGGCGCTTCGCAAGTTCCATGGCTTGCGCGAGGGTGATTGCCCCATCGACCGCATTGGCTTGTTCAGTCCCGCAAACCCAGTTCATCAGGGACATGACCCTGGCGAATTCTTGGTACTCTTCCTGCGCCTGCAGGACTTGCTCGACCTGCTCTGCGGGTGGCTCTAGCCAGACCTGGAGGCCGGCCCCCATTGGATCCCGCTCCATAATGACGCTCGCTGGATCGGCATCCGACCGGATGCGGATGAGCCGGTGCTCAAGTTGGCCGATTCGCTCTTCATTCTGAAGTTCATCCTCGTAGGTTGCGAGATCCGAAATCGTCCAACCCTGTCTGGCTGCCTCAAGTAAAGCCTTCGCGCCTTCGCTCGCTTGGAGATGAAATCGCAGAAGCAGATCCTGGGTGAGGAACTTTCGCTGCCGCCACCGTTGCCAGATACGATCGGCTTCATAAAAGTGGCGGTCTAAGCGCATGAATCCCAGCGGGTGCTTATAGCTCTGAAGCGAATTGAACCTGCGCGCCTCGTAGTCCCAGAGTTTAGCAGTGGCAAGGAATGGGGCCGCCGCGTCAAGTACACCAGGCTCTTTCACGCATAGTGCGATGGCGCAGATGAGTACAGCAGCCGTCGTCGCCAAACCGTTGCGCTGCAAGACAAGACGACAAATTTCCTCCATCGGTCGCTTCGCGCGCAGCTGGACCCAAATCCACTCATCAAGTGCGAGGTAACACGACCCCAGGACATGCGATCCGAGCACGCCTTGCGACCACTGATACTCGAACTCGTTTCCCCACAGCGGAATCCTCCCCCAGGACGTCGGCACCAACACGGGTCGCAAGGGACGCCGTTCTCGCCGACGATAATAGTTTCTGAGATAGACGGAGGCCCGCATCTCCAACCGATGGAAAAGCCGCAATCCTTCTACCTCATTCTGCTCGAAGAGAGCCGCAAACCCTGCGCGGTCCGGAGCGGGGGGGAAAAACCCGCTTCCGTGGCGGATGCCGGCGTCATGGTAGCTGTGAGTGTCGAAGCAGTCGCTGTACCCAATCATGCCGCCGTAGCGTGGTTTGCGCTCGTGTGGAGTGAAATGGGCGATCAGCAAATCAGTATACGCCTTCGGAAGCGCTGCAGGAATTTGCCCGTGATGCTCGATTAGGTCCTCAACCTCGTTCCGCAGGCAGGTCCGTTTTGTCAGGCGTTCGACGTACGCCTGCACATCCCCGGGAGCCGCAGCAGCGCCCCGCGCCACTGCGTTCCGAAGCAGCCGCTCCGGCTCGCGCCAACTGCGGTATTCAACCTCGTCAAATGGCCGACGCCTGTCGTCCCGGTTCTCCGGGTGCTCGCAATCCTCGATCTCAGTAAGCAGCGAAAGCGATGCTCGCACTACGGCATTCACAATCGGCCATCCTAGGCCCTGCGTGAAGGTGCACCACGTATGCGCGACTTGCGAGAGTAGTGGTATGACTGGTGCGGGCCAGCCGCGCCACTTCCAAACGGACCAACGGATGAATGCAGCCCAGCTACGCAGAATTGGCACTCGGTGCTGGACAGATGCCGTGTCGGCGGTTCCCTCGTCCGCGGGAGTTTCCTTTATCCGGAATTCGGAGACCAACAACGTCTCGACTAAGTCGCGCAACAATTTAGCGCCCTCGGCGAGCAGCGTCGGTTCGAGCACATTCAGTATCTCAGTTGAGCGCTCCGAGTAGAGCGGTGCCACAATGAGGCTGCGGAGCCACGCGGGATCGAGGTCGGGCTCTGCCCGGAACCGGGCCGCCGCTTGCACCCAACCCTGCGGGCCAGACGGATCTTCCAAGAGAGCCTGGCCATAGATCCGCATCGCTCGCAGCCACGCGAGCGGCTCGTCAGCCACCCGCAGCAGCGCGGGAAGCTCGGTCTGATGTGACAGGAAAGTTCGCGCCAAAATCCAGTCTTCGTGGACGTCGTGCGACATGAGGATCGCATCGCGGCCGGGTGCCAAACGCACCGCTTCCTCGCGTTCCAGGCTCAGTAGTCCCTCAGGATCGAGATCCGCCCGCCCCGGGCGACGCGCGGGCCGTGTGAGCAACAGGTCCCCGATTTGGGCGAGCGCACGATCCCGCCGCGGGTCAGGCGGAGCGGATGCCGCCCCCCTCGTGGCCCATGCATCGGAGAGCTGAACCTCGGTCGCCGTTGCGCCGAGATGTGGGGACGCGAGCATCTCCCGAAGGAGGAACAATATTCTGTTCCGGTCACCGAGGTCGCTTCTAGAGGCGACCGCCGCCAAGGCCGGAAGTGCCCGTCCGATCGTCTGGACGTCCTCGATTTCTACCCCGGCAACGACCAGGCGTCTCCCAGCAGGGAGGCCCGCCGCGGCCAGTGCGTCGGCAGCGAGGTCTCTCGATTGGAAGTCACGAGCGCTCACCACAATGGACCACCGGTCCCGGAGCGGACTCGCCGATATTGCGGCGAGCAGATCCTCAACCACGGGCCGCCGCTCCGACAGAAGTAACCGGTCGGCGCCATCGATTGCCAGCAAGCACGGGCCGCGGCTCGCGAATTCGACCACGACCTCATCGGCCGACAGAGTCACGCCGAGTTGGCCGGCGAAAGCGGTCCAGGCGCGTCCATCGACCCTGTCGTCCTTTAGGACGAGCACTGGCGTCCCGAAGCGCTCGCAGAGCCGTCGCAGAACGGCGGACTTGCCCGCGCCGCCCTCGCCCACGATGCGCAGTACGCCGTCACCGCGGAGAACCTCCATCCCCTCCTGCACTAGCTTGCTTCGAATGAGACTCAGCCCGCCCGGCTGGCCGCGGCGCGGACCGATGTGACAGACGATTGACGCGAGCGCGGCTCCTCCTGCGTCCTCCAGCCCGGCAATCCCAACACGGACGCGCCGGCTAGGAAGGAGCCCGTACTGCTGCGGGAGCGCAGCGAGAAGCAACGGGCGCGTATAGCTTCCGGCGAGCTTGCCGTCCCTAAGCGCGGCGCTTCTCAGTTCGGACAGAAGGCTCGACGCAGTAGAGGAGTCCGTGACCTCGCCCGCGAGCAGGTCGATAGCGGCTTGGCGGGCGAGCGATGTAGAAACGGCAAAATCCGCGACGACGACCCGCAGACGGCGCAGCACCTCGTAGGGCGCATGCGCCGCCTCATGTTCCAATGCCTTACGGACCGCGCCCAGGAAGGTGCGCTTACCATCATTCAGCACACCGTTCTGAGACCAGACGTTTTCGAATATCTCCCAGTGGTCCTGTGCGCGGGCAGATTCCAGGAGAGTATCAACGTCGCCAATGTCTGGTGTGATTGTTCCCGCGACTATAGATGCGGTCCACGCGCTCTGGTCCGCCTTGACGTGGGCCCACAGCGACACGACCAGCTTCCGAAAGTCCTCGGTATCGCCCAGCGAATAGGTTCGCTTGGCCTGAAGATATGCCACGGTCGCGGTAGCGTCCTGCAAACGGCCCTCGACCGTAAAATCGTCGAATCCGAGCGGGCCAGCCCGATGCTGAAGTGACACGCGACTGGGTTCTAGGCCGGGCGGAAGCATGCGGTCTGTGCCACCCGCGAGCAGACGCGCGAGGAGCGCCGCTGCCACATCGACCTCGTAATCTGTACCGCCCCCACCTGTCGACGTGTATGAAGCCTTCAACGCCGCCCCTCCTCACGGGCCAACGCAAGAACGCGCGCCCTTGTCAGCGTACTTCTGCGAGGCCGGCTTGCCCAGCACAACGACTCGTTACTGGAAATTACATTATCTTCGGACAGGCAGACATTTTGTCCCCGGCCAGATCCAGGGATGAATCGCGGGTCTGGTCCCGCAGCATCGCAGTCGGAAAGCGGACCAGCCGGAATCCCCCCAAGCCGGGCATAATCGAAGCCCGCGCTAAAACGAATTCGCGACCAGCATTTCCCCGGCTTGCGTCGTGTATCGGGGGGAGAGATTTTGCCGGCGTGCGCCCCATGATGGCGTTGTGGCCGTCGAAGCGATCCGCAGGGTTCCGCGCCCGAACCGAGCGTTGATCGCATCCATAGCTTTCATCGCGGCGGCCGATTGGTCACGGTCGAAGCTGGCGAACAGAACGGCCTGGCGCCGCGCCGGTGCCAGGTCCTGAAGCATTACCCCCGCCTTGAAATATCGGTATCCAGGACGCCAGACGGCCCGCAACAGCCTTATCGCCTCGCCGATCAACAGACCGGTATCAGCCGTGGGCTCGATCTGGGCCTGCCTCTGCGCCGAATACCACGGGTCACCGTTATGTGGGTTCGTATGAGTGAAGACCCCGATCTGGCCAGCCTCAAGCCCCTCGGCGCGGAGCTTCTCCGCCGCGCGCGCAGCGAAGGTACAGATGGCCTCGCGCAGTTCGGCCGGCTTGTCGATCATGTGTCCGAAGCTGCGGCTTACCGCGATTCCCTTCCGTGTTGGCGCCATCAGCGATAGCGGCAGGCAGGAGGCGCCGCGCAACTCCGTCTGCACCCTCGCGCCGGTCACGGTCAGCAGGTCGCGCATCACGCGCGGATCCGCCCGCACGAAATCCGCGATCGTGGCGATCCCAGCCGTGGCGAGTTTTGCCCCGGCCTGGCCGCCGATGCCCCAGACCTCGTCGACCGGCAGCCGTTCGTAGTGCCGCGCCCGAAGCTCCGGATCGCGCAGGTCGCACACGCCACCCAGCGCCGTCTCCTTTTTCGACACCTTGTTGGCGAGCTTGGCGATCGTCTTGGTCGGGCCGATCCCGACACAGGTGGGGATCTTGGCGATCTGTCGGACATCGCGCCGGAGATCGCGACAGAACCGGTCGAGATCCGGGATACCATCGAGATCGAGGAACATCTCGTCGATCGAATAGGGCTCAACTTGTGGCACCCGTTCAGTGAGCACGTCGTAGACCCGGCGGCTCATGTCGCCGTAAAGGGCATAATTGCTCGACCGCCATTCGACGGCCCTGCTCTCCGGACGCTTGCGGAACAGGTGCCAGGGCTCGCCCATCCTGATCCCGAGCGCCTTGGCCTCCGGCGTTCGGGCGATGGCGCAGCCGTCATTGTTGGACAGCACCACAAGCGGGCGGGAGCGCAGTTCCGGCGCAAACGCCTGTTCGGCCGAGCAATAGAAGGAATTGCCGTCGATCAGCCCGAAGGTCGGCATTGTGATCAGACCTGTGTTCGCACCAAGCCGGTGATGATCGCCCAGATTTCGGCGTCATCGCCTTCGACGGGGACGGGCTCGGTGCCGGCGCGGCCGGAGAGCAGTTGCCACTGGCCGTTGCGCCAGGCGAGCTGGGCGACCAGCACGTCGCCAGCCAGCATCACCACAGCGACCTTGCCGGGCGCCGGCGGAGTGGCGGCATCGGCGATCAGGATATCGCCGGAGAGGATGCCGCGGCGGGCCAGCGCATCGCCAGCTACGCGCACGGGGTAGCGGCTGGGCCGGCGGAGATCGAGGATCTCGGACAGATCGATCGGTCCCTCCAAGCTATCACCTGCGGGGCTGACGAAACCTGTGGTATTCCCGCCTGTGTAGCTTCCCATGTACGCCTCCATCGACTAGAACATATGAAGAACATTTCAGGAGAGCAAGAGGGGGTCATGTGCGGACGCTTCGCAGCCTTCCAGCCGGTCGAGGCGACTAGAAAGCTATTCGGAGCGGTCAATGCCGCGCCGAGCGATGCACGACCGTCCTGGAATATCGCGCCGTCGCAACGGGCGCTGGTCATACGCCATCACCCGGAAACTGGCGAGCGGCGCATCGATCTTCTGAGCTGGGGTCTGGTGCCGCACTGGACCAAGGATCTCAAGGAGGCCCGCCGGCCGATCAACGCCCGGGCAGAGACCGTGGCAACCTCGCCGATGTTCAAGCAGGCGTTCACGGCCCGGCGCTGCCTCGTGCCGGTTGACGCCTGGTATGAGTGGCAGGTGACGCCGAACGGCAAGCGACCGTTCGCCTTTGCCCGCACGGATCGCACAACGATGGCCTTCGCCGGCCTCTGGGAAAGTTGGAACACGCCGGGCACGGGGAAAGTGCTCCGCACCTTCACCATCATTACCACGTCCGCCAATGCCATGGCCGCGCCAGTGCATGACCGCATGCCGGTTATCCTCGATGCAGACGATTGGCCGCTCTGGCTTGGCGAAAGGACAGGGGAGCCGGCTGCTTTACTCCGGCCGGCTCCGGATATGATGATCGAGGCATGGCCCGTCGGGCGATCTGTCAACTCGCCCCAGAATAACGGACCGGAACTCCTTTCGCTGCTTGCCGAACATAAAGACTTGTATCTAACCAATCCGGCAGATGGTTGATTGGCAGTGCCGCTCCAGTGACAGCATCATCGATGACGATATGGGCATAAAGGACGTGCTGCGCGGCGGTCCCGATGAAGGATCGTTGGCAAAAAAATCCCGAAATCCTCATACAGTTACGCACCGGACTTCTGCAACAGAAAATCCCGCTTGTGTCCTATAGGGCAGGGGTGGTGTGAAATTCCTGATTTAATCCGTATTTTTGCTGATATCGATCAATATTTTCAACCATCTCATGATGATAGACTATAGATATAGCTAATAGGTAAAAAATGTTCCGGCTTGGGATTCCAAGGATTTATAACCTTAATTTCCCCGCCAGTCGCTGCTTTGTTTTTAATTTTCATTGTATGCACTATAAATAAAGCATTTGTAATTTTATTATTTTGAGTGTGAGTAAATTCATTTCTTGTGATTACAACTTTACTCCCATCCGTGGTAGTTCCTTTTACCTCAACATGTATCTCTTTTTCATTTTTCCGACAAAGGAGGTCATAGGGATTTCTGGACGAAACGTCCTCTACTGTATATCCTTTGCTCTCGAAATAATTTATTGCTAGACCCATTGCTCGGCTTTCTAATGCACTCCGTTCCTTTGCATCGCGCGCAAACCCTTGTCCCTGCGAGCTAGCAATTGCCTTTTCTATGGCTTCGGTGACTTCCCGGTCTGCGTCTGACTCCGGCGCAAAAAGAATATTACTCCCATTGTAATTTTTGATAAATTTAATCGCTTTCTGAATCCACTTAGATGATTCAGATGATTTTTGTTCGCCATTATTTTTCAGAGAATAGCAAACATTGGTCTTGCCAAAACCGCCCTTACCTCCTGGTATCACGTATGTTCTATTACATTCAGGCAGAAGAACGCTTTTTGATTTTTTTGCAGAGCAGAAGTGATCATGTATTGTTTGATCTCCTGCATTTTTTTGTTTTTCTTTGAAGACTGTGGCATTCCCGTACCAACCCACTATCACCTGCCCTTTATCAGGTGATTTGGCTACCATAACTACGAGAACGTCTTTGACGGAATCGGCATCAGCCGCCTTTGGATCAATACGTTTAAGATTAACCGTATTGCTGCGCATGGATGGCTGGAAGTAGCCGTATAATAAATCATTGCATGCTTTAAAGTTATAGATTTCATGTCCAATTCTGTTCTGATTATATCTTCCACCTCCAACAGGACGCTCATCGCCAGGGACTGACCCATTATAAAAGCCCATCCATCCAACACGAACAAATAGAACTTTATTCATTAAATCCTCCAAATAGTTTTAATTTTTAGATCGTATTGATAAAAGTCATCTTTCACCGCGTTTGGGCCAACTTCCGAACAACTTCAAACTGAGTAACGATAGACTCTATCGAGAATCGAACTGCACCATTGTGACTCATCCGAGGCCGCCATAGGTGAAGCAGAAATTTCTGGGCGCTCATAAACATTATTTTTGCCCTTTAGAATGTTTCATATCGACGATATTTCGTCATCTGCGATCATATTGAATGTGATGTTGTCATCAGTGAATTGGGTCTGGCTGCATTCCTCGTCGATCACGCTTAGGTCGATCCGATCGGACACATTCAGGATCGCGGTCCGGACGATGGACACATTGGGCAGGTTGAGAGTTTTGATATGCCGCTGGATCGCCCCCAGAAAGGACAGGAGGGCTCGCAGCTCCTCGCGGGTCCGCACGGGTTTCATACCGATATCCAGACGATAGGCGCCCGCAGGTTTTGGCGAATCTTCCGAAAGCACGGGGTCGTCCGGATCCATTGGCTGAATCGGTATTGGATACAGCGGGTTGTTTTCGGGCGTATTCCAGAAGTCCGAGTAAGGTGGGTCAGCTGGCATCGTCGCTTCTCCCAGAATCCACGTTATAGAACTTCCCGGCAAGTCGCCGGCAACTCACAGTCCAATTCGGCCGTGTATTTCTGCGCCTTATGAATAGCCCCTGCAGCAGCGACAATCAAACAATGCGATACCGTCATTTCTGCCCCCTCATCCTGACAGCCACTCTCTGAGCTTCGACCATCGGCGCCGCCCCGAGACATTCCGCACGGCGATGGCGACAGCACGCCGACTGCCGACCAGAACGACCAGTCGCCGGCCACGCGTGATGCCGGTGTAGAGCAGGTTCCGCTGCAGCATCACGTAGTGCTGGGTCAGCACCGGAATGACGACGACAGGGTATTCCGAGCCCTGGGACTTGTGGATCGTCGCCGCATAGGCCGGCACCAGCGCGTCCAGCTCGCCGAGACCGTAGACCACCTCCCGTCCATCGAAGCCGACGCCAACCTCCCCGGCCTCCGCATCGACCCGGGCAATAAAGCCGATATCACCGTTGTAGACCTCTCGATCGTAGTCGTTCTCGATCTGCATGACCTTGTCGCCGGGGGCGTAGGTCCAGCCGAATCTCTCGACCCGCGGTTCCGCCGCGCCGTTCAGCGCCGCCTGCAGGGTGATGTTGAGTGACCGTGCGCCGACCCCGCCCCGGGCCATAGGACAGAGCACCTGGATGTCGCGGATCGGATCCAGTCCGAACCGGCGCGGAATCCGCGTCTTCACCAGCTCGACAATCCGCTCGACCGCCGTCTCCGGCTCGTCGGCCGCCACGAAATGGAAATCGCTCTCGGGATCGGCGCGGCCGAGATCGAGGATCTCCCCGCGATTGACGCTATGCGCCACAGTTATGATCCGGCTTGCCGCTGCCTGGCGGAAGATCTCCGTCAGCCGCACCACCGGTACCGCGCCAGACCCGATCAGGTCCGCGAGCACCTGCCCCGGTCCCACCGAGGGAAGCTGGTCGACATCTCCCACCACAAGCAGCGCCGCCTCGTCGGGGATCGCCCTGGTCAGGGCATGCATCAACGGCACGTCCACCATCGAGGTCTCGTCGATCACCAGCAGGTCGCATTCCAGCGAATGGTCGACGCCGCGGCGGAAGCCGCCGCTCGCAGGATCTACCTCGAGCAGGCGGTGGATCGTCTTCGCCTCGACCCCCGTCGTCTCGGCAAGACGCTTGGCTGCCCGGCCGGTCGGCGCGGCGAGCAGAATGCGGACGGATTTTGCAGCGAGGATACGCAGGATCGCCCGGACGATCGTGGTCTTGCCGACACCCGGTCCGCCGGTGATCACCAGCAGCTTCGCGGTCAGCGCCAGCCGCACCGCCTCACTCTGGCTCGCCGCCAAATTCATGCCGAGATGGCTTTCCACCCAGCCGATCGCCTTGTCGGCATCGATCGATGGCCAGGATGTTGCACCAGAGGCAATAATTCGCAGCCGCTCGGCGATACCCTTTTCCGCCCGATACAAGCCGGCCAGGAACACACAGTCAGTGCCCGCCACCTGATCGGCGATCACCGTGCCCTCTGCCAGTTCGAGGTCGAGTGCCGTCCCGATCAGCGGCGCCGGCACCTCTAGCAGCGTTTCGGCGAGCGAGACCAGTTCGCCAGCCGGCAGGCCACAATGGCCATCATCCATTGCCGTCGCCAGAGCATGTCCGATGCCGGCGCGCACACGGATCATCGCATCCCTGGCGATGCCAAGCTTCTCCGCGATCGCATCCGCTGTCCGGAAGCCAATCCCCCTGATATCGCGCGCCAGCCGATAAGGGTTCTCGCTCATCACCTGCACGGCGTCAGCGCCGTAGGTCTTGAAGATCCGCACGGCGCGGGCCGTGCTCACCCCATGGCTGTGCAGGAACACCATGATCTCCCGCACCACCTTCTGCTCGGCCCAGGCATCTACGATCCGCCTGGCCCGCACCGCGCCGATACCAGGCACCTCGCGCAGGCGCTCGGGCTTTGCCTCGATCACGTCGAACACCGTCTCGCCGAAGGCTCGGATCAGTTTCTTCGCATACACCGGCCCGATGCCGCGGATCATGCCAGAGGCCAGATAGCGCTCGATCCCCTCGGCCGTGGTCGGCGCCGATGTCCGCAGGAACCTCGACCGGAATTGCTGGCCATGCACCCGGTCGTTTACCCATTCACCGCTCGCGGTCAGCCACTCACCAGCGCTGATCGTCGCGGCATGCCCGATGACTGTAACGAGATCACGGTGCCCCCGGGCTTTCACCCGCAACACGCAAAAGCCGTTCTCGACATTGTGGAACGTCACCCGCTCAACCAGGCCAGCGAGGACCTCGCGATCGGGTGTCTGAGCAGGGGCAGTGGCAATAAAATGGTTCCCCATCACCCCATGCGACGCTGTCTTCGGGCGCCGGTCAAGTCAGTCGCAGGCGCGTCTGCTTACGCGGCACGGCTCCAAGGGGAGGGGCAAAAAAATGGCGGCCATTGAGGCCGCCAAGTTTAGGGAGGAAACGTCCAAAAAGGCGAGGCAGTGCCTCGCGCAAGACCGATATAGCGCGGCAGTACGCTGTCGTCTTATATATTTTGTGCAACGCAGCATTGTTGCCTGTCATGACCCGGAGCAACGGGGTGGAATTCCTGGCGCCGGTTATGGAATTGGCCGTGCCAGAAAGCAGCAGGGACGACAGCAATTCCTCAAGGAACTGGATCCAAAACCCTACCGCCCGCGGCTACGCTTCCGGTTTTCCTGCTCAACAGGCCGATCCTCGGCTTGGCGCTGCGCCTCACGGCGATGCCCCTCCAGCGCTTTCAGTAGGCGGGCGCGAGCACTCCGGTGAGCAGCCTCGATCAACGGCCGC
>NZ_AFPR01000602.1:0-612 GCF_000219295.1 Acidiphilium sp. PM | reverse complement strand
GCTCGATTTCGATGCCAAGCACGTATGGTTCGAGCACGCAGGTCATACATTTTGCTTTGTTGTAGATAATCTGACCGGCGATCCAGAATGTATTGAATGTATGGTCAAGACTCTGCGGGATGTTGCTCGTATTGCCAGATGAAAAGGTGCTGGCGACAAAGCTCGGCAGCGACTTCATGAAAAGAGTCTGGACGTAGGAATCATAAAGCGATGTTGAGGCAATAATGCCCACCACGATCGCCATCGTTGATACCTTTGAGATGCCGTAGCGTATATCCAGGCTGCCGGTCATCATGAGGTATCCGAGGATGATGACCCAGATGACCAGGGCAGCGGAAAGAGGCGGTAATGCTGCCGACAAGGCGGAGCCAACATCGCTATTCAGCGATTGCAGGAACCCGGTGCTGTACTGGTTATACATAAACTCAAAGAGATTGATGGTCGTGGTGGGGACGCTCATTAGTTTGAGGTCTTTCCAGCGACATATTGTCCGCAAATGGGCGGGGCGTCTTTTCCATCCGCCTTGCACAATGCTTGGATTTCAGCGTCGCCTTGAGCCTTGGTCTGACCGCCGTACGGCAGTGGGACGAGTCTGTTTTGCACCGCTGGCGG
>NZ_AFPR01000603.1:0-2202 GCF_000219295.1 Acidiphilium sp. PM | reverse complement strand
ATCCGGTGCCGGGTGTGGATGTGCGGCGCATGGCCGAGGCCGCCGCCTGCGCCTCGCTCGGCGACGAGACGCCGGAGGGGCGGTCGATCGTGCGGCTGGCGCGGGAGGAATTCGGCGTCGATCCGGTGCTGCCGGACGGGGCGGAAATCGTGAAGTTCAGCGCGAACACAAGGCTTTCGGGCATCGATGCCGGCGAGCGGCACTGGCGCAAGGGGGCCGTGGACTCGATCCTCGACCTCGTGGGCGGCGCCGCGCCGGACGCCTTCGGCGCGGCGGTGGACCGCATCGCGCGCGCCGGCGGCACGCCGCTCGGCCTGATGGCGGAGGGCGCGCTGCTCGGCGTCATCGAGCTGAAGGACATCGTCAAGCCGGGGATCCGGGAGCGGTTCGAGGCGCTGCGGCGGATCGGCATCCGCACCGTCATGGTCACCGGCGATAACAGGGTGACAGCGAGCGTGATCGCCGCCGAGGCCGGTGTGGACGACGTGATCGCGCAGGCGACGCCGGAGGACAAGCTCGGCTATATCCGCAAGGCGCAGGCCGAGGGACGGCTGGTCGCGATGTGCGGCGACGGCACCAACGACGCGCCGGCGCTGGCGCAGGCTGATGTCGGTGTCGCGATGCAGACCGGCACGCAGGCGGCGCGCGAGGCGGGCAACATGGTCGATCTCGACAGCGATCCGACCAAGCTGATCGAGATCGTGCAGATCGGCAAGCAACTGCTGATCACCCGTGGCGCGCTGACGACGTTCTCGATCGCCAACGACATCGCGAAATACTTCGCGATCCTGCCGGCGATCTTCGCAGCGAGCTACCCGCAGCTCGGCGCCCTCAACATCATGGCCCTGGCCTCGCCGGAAAGCGCCATTCTCTCGGCGGTGATCTTCAATGCGCTGGTCATCGTCGTGCTGGTGCCGCTGGCGTTGCGCGGCGTTGCCTTCCGGCCGATGGGGGCGGCGGCGCTGCTGCGGCGCAACCTGCTGATCTACGGGCTTGGCGGCATCGTCACGCCGTTCGTCGGGATCAAGGTGATCGACCTGATCCTGAACAGTTTCCACATCTTCAGCTGATCGAGCGAGACCGTCATGTTGCGCGAACTCCGCCCCGCGTTTTCCCTTGTCGTCCTCTTCACCCTGCTGCTCGGACTGGCAGCACCGCTGGCCGTGACCGGGCTGGCGCAGCTCGTCTTTCCCTTCGAGGCGAATGGCAGCCTGATCCGGGTTCATGGACAGGCGGTCGGCTCGGCGCTGATCGGGCAGGATTTCCGGGGGGCGCAATGGTTCCATTCCCGTCCCTCGGCGCTGACGGGGACGAATGCGAAAGGCCAGACCATACCCACGCCCTATGACGCCTCGGAATCCGGCGCGTCCAATCTCGGGCCGACCAGCAAGGCGCTCGTCGCCCATGTCACCGCGCGGATCGCCGCCTATCGCAAGGCCTATGGTCCGGGGCCGGTGCCGGATGATGCGGCGACCTCGTCGGGGTCGGGGCTCGATCCGGACATTTCGCTGGCGAACGCGCTGCGGCAGGCGCCCGCGGTGGCGCGGGCGCGGGGAATGCCGGCGGCGACGGTCGAGCGCCTGGTGCGCCGCCTCGCGGTGCGGCCGGCGTTCGGCGTGATCGGCACCGCGCATGTCGACGTGCTGCGGCTGAACCTCGCTTTGGCCAGAAACAGCCAGAAATGACGGATTTCATGCTGCGATGCCGGATAAACGGAAAGCCGCCGTGGGCAAGAAAAGACATCAGATGCCGCACGTTCATTCGCTGGAAGTTGTGCCACGTATAACGATGCGGCTTTTCACGGTCTGGGCCATCATGTGGTTGATGGTATTTTCGATAGTCATATTTTATTTGATGAATAGGAAAATTGGCATAGGAGAAAAAAATTTACTGGAGTCAAGCATTTTGCCATGGATTGTTGTTTCATCGTCGATATTGATGAGATTGCTTTCGTTGAAAAGGCATATCAACACAAAATTTTTTTCTGATTATCTTTTCAGGATCGTTCAGCCATTTATTTCCATTATGGTTATCGAATATTCAATTTTATTTTTGACAAAATATAAGCCGATTTTTGTTGAAATATTTATTTGTTCGACGGTGTCCATCCTGACAATCATAATAAGTCTTGTTTCTTTAATACTGTTATCATTTTTTTCTTTCAAATTATACGGCGCCGAGCTTCCCAATCCATGGGAGTGA
>NZ_AFPR01000604.1:0-898 GCF_000219295.1 Acidiphilium sp. PM | reverse complement strand
CTGCCTTCTCATTGCTGGGAAGGCTGTTGAAATTCATGGTGGTGCTGGTGGTGCCGTCTGACTTCACGGTGATGAAGGCGGGCACGAGCTTTTCGAGGGGCAGGATCATCACGATCGCCCCCGCGAGGGTCACGTTGACCGCCAGGGACACGCCGGCCACCACCCAGCCCACACGGCCCCAGCGGCGGGCTGTGCGCTTCTCAGTGGCCTGGAAAGATTCAACATCCTGGAAATAGGCGGCGAGCCGTTCGTTATCGATCGGCAAGGCCGTGCTTTTCATGTCCGCGTTCATGAGTGGGGCACCTGCGGCGGTCGCGCCAACTGCGCCGCGCTTGGCGACCAATGGCCGGGATTGAGGGCAAACATCGGCCCGTGAGCCGTCGCCAGCGGGTCACTGGCCGCGCAGCCCGCAAGTAAGCCGGCTGCGCACATGAGGATAATCAGACGAGACAACATGCGTGAGCCCTTCATTATTTGAACCAGTTGGCTGGGTTCACGATCCCGGAAATATTGAAGTCCACACCGCCGCCAATGTAGGCGGCGATGCCGGGAAGCATGATCGTGATGAAGGCCGTGATGGCGGTATAGGCGGCGATTTCGCCGAGGATGATGATTTCGGTCTGCACTGGGTCGGCGGTGAACGTGGTCGAGACCTTGGTGTTCAGAAAATCAGTCATGCCGCCGGTGAACAGCGATAGAAGCGCCGTGATCAGAAGCAACAGGATCGCCAGGCCGATCAGCTTGCCGAGCCAGCGTTCCGGGATGCCCTTTGTGGCTTCAAAGAGGTATCCGATCAGCAGGAATGGCCCGATGGCGACGAGAAGGCCCGTCAGTGTTGTCGAGATGAGATACACCGCGAACACGAGGGCAAGGGCGATGAAAAAGACAACAAGAACAA
>NZ_AFPR01000605.1:0-625 GCF_000219295.1 Acidiphilium sp. PM | reverse complement strand
AATGCTCTTGCGAAAGACGTTGCGCCGTATCTCGGCAGTACGCGCCGCCTTGGCCGCCTCGGGATCCAGCTCGATCGCCTCGGCTTTGACGCCCAGCCGGCGCACCAGGCTCTCGAACCGCCCGCCTTCGCTGGCGGCAAAGTCGGTCCATTGGCCAGTGGTGGCGTTGACCGAAACCGTCCAGCCTTCCCCTCCGCGCCATGTCGCTTGCAGCCGCAACCGGCCGCCGCTGGTCCGGTAGGGCACACCGGCAGCATCAAGCGCCGCCGCAACATCGATCGCCCGTGGTTCGGCAGGCTTATCGTCAGCCGCCGGGCCACGCGGCGGCACCGCCGGTTCACCGCCCCGCGCAATATCCGCCTGCCAGTCGGCCGCCAGCGCCGCATCCAGATCATACGCGGCCGCCTCCTCCATCGGGGGCTGCGCAAAATCATCTGGCCAGGGCGGCGGGCCATCGGCGGCACTTCCCAGCTCGCCTAGCGCCGCCGCTTCGGCCGCAAGGGCCGCGTCGCGATCCTCCGCCTCGTTCGCCTCAACAGCCTCTGGCGCTGCGGTCTGCGGATTGGCCGAAGGCGACGCCTCCACGGGCGCGGCTGGCAGATCAAGTCCGTCAGCCCGTTTGCCG
>NZ_AFPR01000606.1:0-630 GCF_000219295.1 Acidiphilium sp. PM | reverse complement strand
GGCCTTGGCGGCCGCCTTCTGCCCAGCTTCGCCAACATCACGGCCATTATGGAGGCGGGCATTGTCGCGATCGGCCAGCAGCGCAACCGGCGTCGAGCCGCTGAACTGCCCAGTCCAGGCCACCAGGCCGCCCGCATTGTAGCCGACAACACCAGCCTGCCGCGTTGCCTGGACGACACTCGCGACGGTCTCGAACCCTTCACCGGCAACCCGGACCTGGTCATGGCCACCGATCGGCACCGCTGCGCCAGCAGGCGGATGCAGCAGCCAGGCGCCTGAGGCCCCCAGCATCCGGCGGCCGATTTTTGCTCCGCCCTCGGTCAGATAGGTGCGCTGCACGCCGGTCAGCCGTACAAGGCCATCCTCATCCTGACCGAACATCGGCGTCAGCATCACCACCGCCGCACCGGCCGACACTTCCGCCGCATCATAGTTCGGATGCGGCCGGACCAGCCGCACATGACTCATCAGCCAGTCAGCATCGAGGCCGCGCCCGCTGAGATAGGCCCGGGCTGACGCCCGCAGGGCCGCGACCTCGTCCACGCGCGCCGCATGCGCCGCCCGCTGCTGCATTTTCTGCCCCGCAGACCCGCGCAAGCTCGGCGCGTGCAGCTCGCCGGTGCCCGGAAG
>NZ_AFPR01000607.1:0-2212 GCF_000219295.1 Acidiphilium sp. PM | reverse complement strand
ATCCGGGTGGCGGAAACGCTGCCCGACACGGTGCTCGGCCTTGCCGACGACATCGAGCTGATCGACCTGCCGCCGGAGGAATTGCGGACGCGGCTGAAGCAGGGGCTGGTCTACCGGCCGGATGTCGCGCGGCGGGCGCTGGGCGGCTTCTTCCGGCCGGGGAATCTCGCCGCGCTGCGCGAGATGGCGCTGCGGCGGGTGGCGCAGCATGTCGATCGCGACATCGCCGCCTATATGCGCGCGCAGGCGATCGCAGGGCCCTGGCCTGCGGCGGAGCGGGTGATGGCGGTGGTCGAGGCCGGCGAGGCGGCGGAGCAGGTGGTGCGGCACGCGTCCCGGCTGGCCGAGGCGCTGCGCGCGCCGTTCTTCGCCTTCCATGCCGAGCGGGCGGCGACCGGCATGGCCGTGCAACCGGCGCTCGATCTCGCGATCCAGCTTGGCGGCACCGTGGAGACGACGACGAACGCGGATGTGTTCGCCGCCCTGCTCGATGCGGCGGCGCGGCAGAACGTCGCGCATATCGTGATCGCGCGCGGCCGTGGTCGGTGGCGGTGGCGGCGCGGCCTTGCCTCGCGGCTTGCGCGGGGCGCGCGGGCCTATGCGCTGCATGTGGTTCCCGATCCCGCGGCGAGCCGGCCGGCGCCGCCGCATCGCGCGCCGCCGCCGAAGCTGATGCCTTTCGGTATCAGCCTCGGCATCATGATCCTGACGACGATCGGCGGGTTCGCCTTGCGCGGCGTGCTGCCGGCCGAGGCGATGGGGTATGTTTTCACCGCGATCGTCGTCGGCATGGCGAGCCTGTATGGCCGCAGCGTCGGCATCTTCGCGGCGCTGACCGGCTTCGTGCTGTGGAATTTCTTCTTTCTCCCGCCGATCTACACGCTTTCGGTGACCAACCCGCGGGATGTGACCGCGCTGTTCGCGTTTCTCGTCGTCGGCGTGCTGACCGGCTCGCTGGCAGGGCGGGTGCGGGCGGAGGCGGAGACCGCGCGCACGCGGATCGAGGCGCTGCGGCGGATCACGCTGTTCGGCCGCGCGCTGGCGCAGGTTTCGGACGAGGCGGGGCTGGCCGCGGTGGTGGAAGCGGAGGCGCGGGCGCTGGCCGGCGAGGCGGTGCTGCTCCTCGCACGGGGCGACGGGCTGCCCCGCGCCGGCGGGTTCGACGAGGCGGCGGTGGCGGCGGCGGAATTCGCCTGGCGCAATCGCGTGGCCACCGGCATGGGCACGACGACGCTGCCCGCATCGGCCTGGCGGTTCCAGCCGCTGGCGACCGAGGCAGGGGCGATCGGCGTGCTCGGCGTGCGGCCCGAGACCCCCCCGGCCGAGCCGGTGATCCAGACGCTCAGCGCGCTCGCCGACCAGGCCGCGCTGGCCGCCGAACGGCTGCGGCTGGCCACCAGCGCGGCGGAGGCGCGGGCGCATGAGTCGACGCAGCGCCTGCGCACGGCGCTGCTCTCCTCGCTCTCGCACGACCTGCGCACGCCGCTGACCGCGATCCGCGGCGCGGCCGAGACGCTGGCGGAAGCGGATGGCGAGCTGCCGGAAGCGACGCGGCGCGACCTGCTGGCCAGCATCGTCGAGGATGTTGGGCGGATGACGCGGTTTCTCGCCAACATCACCGGGATGGCGCGGATCGAGACGGGCGAGATCGTTGCCCGGCACGAGAAGGTGGATCTTGCGCCGGTGGTGGAACACGCGGTGGCGCGGGTGAAGGAGGCGTTCCACACCGCGGTCAACATTCCCGAAGACGCGGCCACGGTGCGCGCCGATCCGGCGCTGCTGGAACAGGTGCTGGTCAATCTGCTGGAGAACGCGGTGAAATACGGGCCCGAGGGCGGGGCGATCTCGGTGTTCGCGCGGCGCGCGGGGGACAGCGTCGTGCTGTCGGTCGCCGATGAGGGGGTGGGAATTCCGCCCGAGGATCTGCCCCATGTGTTCGACAGTTTCTTCCGGGTGGTGCGGGGCGACCGCGTGGCGCCCGGCACGGGGCTGGGGCTGGCGATCGCGCGGGCCTTCGTCGAGGCGATGGGCGGGACGATCGCCGCCGAGAGCCCGCGGCGCGACCTGCCGGCGGACGGACTGCCGGGAACGATCATCCGCGTGGAGCTGCCGGTGCCATGACCGAGGCGAAGCGGATCGAGACCGGCCGCGTGCTGGTGGTGGATGACGAGCCGCAGATCCACCGCTTCCTCAAGCCGGCGCTGGAGGCGGC
>NZ_AFPR01000608.1:0-3551 GCF_000219295.1 Acidiphilium sp. PM | reverse complement strand
GGCGGCAGCGCGATCCGCTATTTGTCGCCGCGACAAGGCCCGCGCTGTTTCTCGGGCTGCCGATCGAGATGGCTGTGGCGATCATCATGATCGGCGCGATGATCGTCATCTTTGGACACAACCCTTTTTATCTGACGCTGGTGCTGCCGCTCTGGTTCGGAGCGCGCTGGCTTGTTCGCTACGACTACAACGCACCCCGTGTGGCCTGGCTGTGGTTCCGCACCAAGGCCACCGGCGCCGGTGAAAATCAGGCTTGGGGCGGGGCGTCCCCCGCGCCGTTCCCGATGAAGGTCCAGCAGGGCAGGGGGATGCGCAATGCCGGGTAATCGAATCAGGGCGGAACGCAGCGCTGAACGCTATTTGCCGTATCTCGGACATATTCGGCCGGACATCCTGCTCATGGATGACGGCAGCGTTCTTGCCATGGCCGAAATTCCCGGCGCTCCCTATGAGCTGGCGGCCGATGCAGATCGCGCCGCGAGCCTGGTCACGGTCAATGCGCTCTGCAAGAACGTCGCAGATGACAATGTGACGCTGCACTCGGCTTTCGTCCGCGGGCCTGGGGCGGGGCAACTCGCACACGCGGTTATGCCCAATGAGTTCGCGGCTTCACTCGATCGCGCCTATCGCGAGCGCGTCCTCGCCGGGCGCCTCTATCAAAACACCTGGTATCTGACGGTGATTGTCTCCCCCCGCAATCCGCTGGGCGGCAAGACGGGCGGCGCCACGGCCTCCCTATTCGGTGGCAAACGGGAACGCCAGAAACCGCACGCCACCGCCGAGGGCATCCGCCAGCTAGAGGAGGTTTGGCAAACAATCAGCCAAACTCTGGCCCCCTATGATGTTCGCCGGCTGGGCCTGCGGCCAGCTGCCAATGGCCAGTTCTATTTCAGCGAAATCGCCGAGGCGCTGCGCCTGATCCTGACGGGCGCGGCGGCTCCGGTGCCCTTGGTCAGCGGCCCGCTCGGTACCGCCCTCTATACCGATCGCGCGATCTTCGGCCGCCGTGCCTTTGAGCTGCGCGGGCCGGGGGCGTCTCGGTTCGGCGCGATCTTTGGTTATCGCGAATATCCGTCTGAGACCTATGCCGGCATGTATGATGGGGTCTTTTCCCTGCCGTGCCCGGTGGTGATGGTCCATACTTTCGACTTTCACGCACGGCATACCTCTGAAAAACGGCTTGGCCTGAAAGCCGCCCAGATGACGGCCGCGAACGACAAAGCCAAGTCGCAGATCAGCGACCTTGCGGACGCCCAGGACCATCTCGCGTCAGGCAAGATCGCCATGGGCGAGCACCATTTCTCGCTGACAGTCTATGCGGACACGATCGAGGAGCTGGATCGGTTGTCCGGCTTAACCCGCACGGTGATCGCCAATAGTGGCGGCGTCGTCGCGCAAGAGAGTGCCGGGCTGGAAGCGGCCTATTTCGCGCAACTGCCGGGCAACAGAAAATGGCGTACCCGGCCGGGGACCATCACCACACGGAATTTCGCGGCCTTCTCCGGCTTCGAGGCGTTTCCGCGCGGCCAACGTGCCGGCAAGTGGGGGCCGGCCATGGCGCGCTTCCGCACCACGGCGGGCACGGCCTATGATTACGTGCCCCATGTCGAGGATGTCGGCATGACGGCGATCTTCGGTAAGATCGGCCAGGGCAAAACCACGTTCATGCTGTTCCTGCTGGCGCTGTTCCCGCAATATTTCGCGGCGCGCAACGGCGCGGTGGTGTTCTTCGACAAGGACCGGGGCGGCGAGTTGCTGTGCCGTGCGGTCGGCGGCCGTTATCTGGTGGTGAGGGCAGGGCGGGATAGCGGCCTGGCGCCCCTCAAGGCGCTCGACAGCACCCCGGAATCGGTCGCCTTCCTCGTTCAGTGGCTCACCGCCTTGATCCAGCAAGACGGGCACGGCCCGCTCCCGCCCGAGGATGACGCCCGCCTGACCCGCGGCGTTCAGGCCCTGCTGCGCCTGGCCCCGGACATGCGCTCGCTGGCCGGGCTGCGTCAGTTCCTTGACTGGCGCAATCCGATGGGGGCAGGCGCGCGCCTCGAACGCTGGTGCAAGGGCGGGTCGCTCGGATGGGCCTTTGATGGCGAACGTGATGACGTGTCGCTTGATGCAACCACGGTCGGCTTTGATCTGACGGCCATCCTCGACAATGGGACCGTCTGCGCTCCGGCCGCGAATTACCTGCTATATCGCATCAGCCAGGCGCTCGATGGCCGTCGCTTTGTGCTGTCCTGCGACGAGTTCAATTTCTATCTGCTCAATCCGCTGTTCGCCAAAATCTGGGCGGATTTCATGCTCACCGTCCGCAAGAGCAACGCCGTGGTGCTTCTGGCGACGCAGGAGCCCGCGCCGGTGCTCGATTCACCGCAGGGCGATAGCATCTTGCGGCAGTGCCAAACCCTGGTGTTCTGCCCAACGCCTGGCGCGGAAGAACATCTCTACCGCAAACGGCTCAACTTCACCGCCGGCGAGTTCCGCGCCATTGCCGAGGACATGCTGCCCAACTCCCGGCAACTGCTCATCAAGCGGCATGGCGGCTCCGCGATCATCGATTTCGACCTGTCCGCTCTGCCTGAGTTCGTCGCGATCCTGTCGAGCCGCAAATCCTCGGTTGGGTTTGTCGAACAGCTACGCGCCACCCACGGCGACGATCCAGCGGCCTGGCTGCCGGCGTTCATGGCGCGGTTCCACGAGGAAGTTGAATAGGAGGACCAAATGCTCAAGCCCTCTCGCCGGCTCGGAATCGCCAGCGCGATCGCCATCCTCGGCTTTGCTTCACCCGCCTTGGCGCAAGTCCCGGTGATCGATAGCGCCTCATTGGCACAAATCGTCAACCAGCTAAATGAAGCCAAGCAGCAATATTCTGAACTCGTCAGCCAATATAATGAGCTGAAATCGACATATAACGCGCTCTCGCAGAACGTGAATCCGAACCAATGGGCGCAACAGCTCGATCAATCGGCCATGCAGGACACGGTGCCCAACACCAGCATCTTGCCAAACATGCTTGACGGGATCAGTCCGCCCTCCTCGCTGAGCGGCAATGTCGGCTCGCTCGCGCAACAATATTACAACATGAACAAGGTCTATATCCCGGTCGGCTCGGATTTCGGTTCAAAGCAGATCCAACAGGGCGCCAACGAAACGGCGAATTTCGAGGCGATCGCCACGCAAAACCTGCAATCGCTGGAAGCCCGCGAGCAAGAGCTGCCGCAGATTCAGAGCCAGCTGAACAGTGCCACGACGATCCAGCAAGTCGCCTCAATCCAGGCCCGCCTCTCCGCCGAACAGAACTATGTCCAGGCCCAACAGGCCCAGGCGCAAAACCTGCAACTATTGGCGTTCGAGGAGAACCGCGCAGGCCAGGAAGCAGCCGCACAAGAAAACGCACAGGGCGGCGAACAAACGCTCTCAACGCTGTGCGGCGATGCCCAAACTCTCGGCGGGGAGCCTTCGGCATGTCAGGGACAATGAAACTCATCATCTACGCCCTGATTGGTGCCGGCGTGATCGCAGGTGGCGGGGCTTACTACGTGTACGTCATTGCA
>NZ_AFPR01000609.1:0-16479 GCF_000219295.1 Acidiphilium sp. PM | reverse complement strand
ACGGAAAACCATGCCGGATTGCGGCCGCTCCGGCCAATCCCCGACACGACCACCCACGCAGCCTGATGTTCCCACTTTGTCCGCTTATGCTACACCGCAGAGCGTTCCGTTACTTCAGGCCTGTTTGCAATGGCGGCGTTGAGGCGTGCTGACACTGCCTTTTGGGCCCTCAATCCTCGCCAAGCCCGCCTTGTATCCAGCCGCAACCTGTTCTGGCTAATTGAGAACGGATCGGCTTGCAGTTGTTGCCATCGGACAGAAGGCGATTTGGAAACCTTTACAAACGACCGTTTATCAATCTCTTATTAAATTGTAAAAATGCCATCCGACAGGAGAGTAACCGTCGTGAAGCCGCCAAAACGTCGAAATGCCCCCGAGACAGGCCGGCTGATTGGCTATGCCCGCGTGTCAACCGATACCCAAGGCGTCGATCCGCAACTCGATGAGCTGCGCTCCGCCGGATGCACCATCATCCACGAAGAACACGCCTCCGGCGCTGATCGCGGCCGGCCGGTATTAATGCGCCTGCTGAAGGAAATCCGCCCCGGAGAAACTCTGGTGGTGGTGCGGCTTGATCGTCTCGCCCGCTCTGTCAGCCACTTGCTTGCCGTCATCGAGCAGCTGGAAACCGTAGGGGCGCATTTCAGGAGCCTGCGCGATCCGATCGACACTACAACTGCGCAAGGCATGTTTTCCCTGCAGGTGCTCGGCGCCGTCGCGCAGCTCGAGCGGGCCCTCATCGCCGAGCGCACCAGGGCCGGCCTGCTCGCTGCCCGCAGCCGCGGACGTATCGGCGGCAATCCGGGCCTGCGCGCGCGTGACCCGGAAGCCATCCGCAAGATCAGAAAGAGTCGCGATGCAGCGTATCTCAACACAGTGCTCGCCCAGGTCGACGCCTGGCTGCCGACCGTCCGCAGGATGCGCCCCGACCAGCCCTGGGGGGATGTTGTCCGGGTTCTCAACCGCGGACAGGCCACATCAGCACACCACGCTTCCGGCAGAATCTGGACCGTCGAGCGACTGCGCCGCACCGTCCATCGGCTCGTCGCTGAAGGTTTGGCTGACCGCAGCCTACTGGGCCGCGCTCCTCCACAGCGGAGTGACGACCGACTGGTACGCCTGGTTGCGGGCATCAAGACGGCGGCACCCGGCAACACCCTGCAGCAGATCGCCACTCAGCTCGAGGCCATGCACGAGCGCACCCCTCGGGGTGGCACGCGCTGGCATCCATCTTCGGTCAGGCACTTGCTCATCAGGGCCGAACGCCTCGGCTTACTCGCCGCACCTATCGACCACCCCGCCACCACACCCCAGCCTTAACCCTCCCGATTTGGCTGGCAGGGGTATAGTGTTCTTGTTACACTTAGCCGGTCATGACCTCCTCCCCGCCAAATATCGAGACAACCAGCGCGGGTCAGAACTACCAACATGCCTCGCTCCAACCGGGCCGTCCGCAATATTCCGCATCTGACGCGGGTCACGAACCGGTGCAGTTGGCTCTGTTCCCAGAGCAGGTCAGCCTCATCCGACTCCGCCCCGAACACAACGAAAAGCGCTACTACCAGATCGAGATCGTTACAGACCTATTCGGTGCCGTAGGCCTCGTACGGACCTGGGGGCGGATCGGACGTTCTGCACACTCACGGTTTAATCCCCTACCCGATCTCGGGACAGCCATTGATATACTCCACCGTTTGGCACGAACCAAACGTCATCGCGGCTATCAAGACCGCTGATCTTCAGGATTTATCTAACAAAAATACATCTCTGCTACCGAAACACAAATTCTGCCGAGACGCTTCTCGGCTACACCGCACAGTCCAGATTCCTTGGTTGGCAGAGCCTCATGATTTACCGCCCCGCCGTTGCACGTCGTGCCTTCCGCTCCTGCTCGGGCTGTTCAGCTCGTTCCGCCCGCCGGATTTCCGCGCCGCTCTCAGCGGCCCGCTGCCAGTAACCACGCGCCTGCCCACCCGTCTGGCTGTCAGCCTGGCCAGTGATCTGCCCTGCCTTCTGCTCGGCTCGCAGCGCCATCAAATACCCGGAAATCTTCTCGGCATCGGCCGCCGCCCGGAAGATCTCACGCGAGTCTTGCTGCAAGGCTTTGATCCAGCTCCCGACATAGGCCGCATGCTGGCCCGGATCATGGCCGATCCCCAGCTTGTCCGCGATCATCAGCGAGGCAATCTCGGCCCTCAGCTCCTCCCGCGCATAGGCTTCCGATCCGAACGGCGTGCCAAGATCCGGCCGGTTCAGCCGCGAGGGGTGCCCTGTGGCGTGCCCCTTATGCCGATATCGGCATAAGGGGCATAATGCCGTAATCCGAATTATGCCGCGCGCCGTCGAGAAGGCACGGCTGGCAGCATGATCGTGCTGCGTCCATTCGGCATAATCTTCGTCGCTCCGACAACATGGAGCACGAAGATCATGTCTGAAAATCTGGAAACCTGCGTCGATCCGTACCTGGCCTCGTTCGGTGAAAGCTTCGCCGTGGCCAATTACAAAGCGGCCACCATCAAGAGTTACCGGTCGATCATCAGGAAGCTCGGGCAAGTGATGGACGCGGAAGGGATCGAGCCTTCCGCTTTGACGCTCAATCAGGCCGAACGACTGGGACGGATGGTGCCGCGAAAGCATGGCCAGACCGTCTGCCCGCATAATCTTGCGCGCCGGTTCGCCGGGCATCTGATCGATATCGGCGTGGCGCAGCCGGTGCCGCTGACCGAAGCGCGGATCGCGCGTGCCGCATTGTTGGCTAACTTCGAGACCTATCTCGTTAAGCAACGGGGCCTCAGCCAGCGTACGATCTACCACACGCTGCGCTTCGCCGACCGGTTCCTTGACCATCGCTTCGGCGAGACGATGGTCGATCCGGGCCGCTTGCGTCCCGCCGATGCAATCGGCTTCATCGAGCATGTGCTGGCGGGCGCACGTCGCGACAAGACGATTGCGACCCATGTTCGCATCTTCCTTCAGTATCTGTTCGGATGCGGGGCTACGGCGACCAATCTGGCGCTGAGCGTGCCGAAGACGGCCAAGCGTTGGGGCGCGAGACTGCCGCGCCACCTGTCGCCCGATGGCGTCGAGGCCGTGCTCGCGTCTGTCCGCGACAATCAACGGCACGGTGCGCGGGACTATGCGATGCTGCTGCTCATGGCCCGGCTCGGCCTGCGCGCGGCCGAGGTCATCGCGATCCAGCTCGACGATATCGACTGGCGCGCGGGCGAACTGCTGGTGCGCGGCAAGGGCAAGCTGCACGACCGCCTGCCGATCACCGTGGAGGTCGGCGACGCGTTGAGCCGCTATCTTCGTGAGGAACGAGGGCCGGCGACCTGCCGCACGATGTTCGTCACCCATCGCGCGCCGCATCGACCGTTCAAGGACGGGCAGATCGTCAACGCCATCCTCAAGGATGCCTTGAAGGCGACCGGCCAGAAGCCGGTGACGCCTTATGTGGGATCGCACCTGCTGCGTCATAGCCTTGCGACCCGGCTGGTGAACACGGGCGCATCGCTCGACGAGGTCGGCGATGTGTTGCGGCACCGCTCGCGTTCGTCGACGATGATATATGCGCGGCTCGACATCGACGGGCTGCGGTCGATCGCCCAGCCCTGGCCGGCGGCGGGAGGCGCGCAATGAGCCTCACCATCCAGCTCGACCGCTATCTGAACGTCCGGCGCAGCCTCGGCTACGATCTTGGTACCTCTGAGCGCATCCTTCGCCGCTTCACCCGGTTCGCCGATCGCGAAGGCGCCGCTTACATCGATACGGCGCTGTTCCTTCGCTGGCACGCCACGTTGGCTGAGGCCTGCACCTCGACCCGAGCGGCAAGGCTCAGCGTCGTGCGCCTGTTCGCGCAATGGCTGAGCAGCTTCGATCCGGCGCATGAAGTGCCGCCGCGAGGCCTGCTGCCGGGTTCCGTCCAGCGGTCGCGTCCGCATATCTACAGCGAGACCGAGATCGGATCGATCATCGTGGCGGCGAAGGAGTTGCCATCCATCTACGGTCTGCGTGGGCTGACCTGCTCGACGCTGTTCGGGCTTATCGCAGTCACCGGGGCCAGGATCAGCGAGGCACTGGCCCTCGATCGTGACGACCTCGACGCCGAGCATGGCGTGCTGCGCGTCAGACAAGGTAAGCTCGGCAAAGAGCGGTTGCTGCCGTTCGACCCGAGCGTCGTCACGCAGCTGATCGACTATCTTGCCGAACGCGATCGGCTGATCGGCCATCCGGCCAAGCCGCTGTTCGTCACCGACAAGGCCACACGCCTCACCGACTGTGCTGCCCGATACAACTTCGCGCGGGCCTGCCAGCAGATCGGACTCCGGACCCATCAGCCATACTGCAAGCATGGCCGAGGACCGCGCATCCACGATTTTCGCCACAGCTTCGCGGTGAAGACGATGATCGACTGGTTGTAGCGCGACAATCTGGGTGAGAAGGAGCGACAATCAGCATGAGAAAAGCTGACGGCGACGGGGGCGAGGATATGGGTTTTGAGTTGGATGGCAAGTGGATTTTTGTTGATTGTCGCTGAGCGGCGATCAGGCGGCGTCGATCAGGTTTCTGAATTTGGGGTTTGCCTGGCTGGCGGCCTTCCTGCGGCTCGTTTGCGCGCGATAGCGGTGCGGCGTCGGTAGCTTTCGACATTCATTTCGATGATGGTGGCGTGGTGAACGAGGCGGTCGACAGCGGCCAAGGTCATGGCCTGGTCGGGAAAGATCTTGTTCCATTCTCCGAAAGCCTGATTGGCGGTGATCATGATGGAGCGATGCTCGTAGCGCCGGCTGATCAGCTCGAAGAGCACGGAGGTCTCGGCCTGATCCTTGGTGACGTAGGAGATATCATCGAGGATGAGCAGATGATAGCGGTCGAGTTTGGTGATGGCGGCTTCGAGGGCGAGGTCTTGCCTGGCGACCTGCAGGCGCTGGACGAGGTCTGTGGTTCTGGCGAACAGCACGCGGAAGCCGGCTTCGATGAGGGCGCGGCCGAGACCTGACGCGAGATGCGATTTTCCGACGCCGGGCGGCCCGAACACGAGACAATTGGCGCCGTGTTCGATCCAGGCATTGCCGGAGGCGAGAACGGTGATGTGGGCCTTGCTGATGACCGGCACGGCGTTGAAGTCGAAATTGTCGAGTGTTTTGCCGATTGGCAGATGAGCTTCGAGGAGATGGCGTTCGATGCGGCGCCGTTCGCGGTCGGCCAGTTCGTGTTCGGCGAGCGCTGCCAGGAAGCGTGCGGCAGGCCAGGCTTCCTTGTCGGCCTGGGCGGCGAGATCGGGCCAGAGATGCTTGATGCTGGGCAGGCGAAGTTCGTTGAGGAGAAAGGCGAGACGTGCGGCATCGGCGGCAGGAGTTTTGCTCATGCTGCATCTCCACGACTGATCGTACCGAGTTGGCTATAGAGATTGAGCGGCACCGACTGGATCGTGATTTTTGGAACTGCGGCACTGATGGGACGGAAGCGTTCGCGCAAGGTGTCGAGATTTGGGAGCCGACCGGCATCGAGTTCAGCATCGAGGACTGCGGCGAGTTCGGCCTCGCACCCCACCTCATGCGCGAGGGCGAGCAATTCGACGGTGATCTTGCAGGCGGTCTTGTCGGCACGACGCGCGGTCAGGGCCTGCCAGGCGCGGGCATAGGCGGGGCGGGGAAAGAGCTGATCGCGATAGACGAGGTTGCGCAGCGCCATGGGTTTGCGGCGCAGGGCATGGATCACATGGCGATAGTCGATGACGTGACCATGCTTGCCGGTGGCATGATCGGCCCGGCCGCGCACCAGGTTGAGGACAGGACTGCCGCCCAGGAAACATTCGAGGCGATCGTCATAGAGCCGAATGCGCAGGCGTTGGCCGATCAGGCGGGCGGGCACCGAGTAGAAGACTTTCCGCAAGACGAAACCGCTGGAGGAAGTGACCTGCACCAGGGTCTCCTCGTAATCGACGGCTCGGGCCTCCGGCAGCGCCTGCAGGGCATTGCGCTCGATCGCGATGAGCTTGCCGCGGCGGGCATTGTGGCGGGCGAAAATCTCGTCGATGAACCGGCGATAGGCTGGAAGATCCGTGAAGGCGGGACTACCGCGCAGCAGCAGCGCATCCTCGATTGCCTTCTTGGCATGGCCATGGGCACTCTCGATCACGCCATTCTCATGGGCGATACCGGTATTGTTGCGCGTCGGTTCCATGCCGAAATGGGCGCAGAGCGCGGCATAGCGGGTCGTCAGATCGTCGATCGTGGCCCGGTCGAGATTGCGGAAGGCGGCGGACAGGCTGTCGGTGCGGTGCTTCAGCGGCGCGCCCCCCAGGGCGAAGAGCGCGTTCTGCAGCCCCTCGGCCAGTGCGGGATAGCTCTCCCCACCCAGGATGACATGGCCGTGCTCGAAGCCGGAATGGGCGAGCCGGAAATGATACAGGCGATGATCGAGGGGGTGGCCGGCGATGATCACGCCCAGCGGTGTCAGATCGGTGAAATCCGAGAGGCCGAGTTCGCCGGGCGGATGCACCTGGCGGAAGATAACATCTTGAGCTGGGCCGTGCAGGCCGCGCCAGAGCTTGATCCTGCGTTCAAGGGTACGCCGCACACCCACGCCGATCTCTGGATGCCGTCGCCCCAGCTCCTCCAGGATTGCCACGGCGCGCAACCCCGGCGCCGCCGCGAGCATCGGTACAATCTCGCTGTCCCAGACCGCGATAAGCGGGTCAGGCCGCCGGCGACCGCGGCGTGCCGCTGGTAATGATGGGTGATCCGCCCCGGCTTCGAGACGATAGGCAGTGGCTGTGCTGAACCCCGCCTTGGCGGCAGCTTGCTGCGGGGTGTCCCCCTCGGTCCGAAATCTCATGAACAATCTCTTCTGCTGAACGGTGATCGGGCGACCAGGCAAGGCTGCGGCTCCATCGGTGGAGCCAACCCCTACCAGCCGGTCACGGTCAGCCAGACAGGACAAAACAACCCGCTCCGGGGCTGGGGCCTGCTCGGGCTACGCCCTCACAGCCCCCAGCCCCGGATTCTCACCCTGATTGTCGCGGATTCTCACGCTGATTGTCGCGCGGCAACTGGTACCGCACCGGCAAAGACCCGGCGCACGAGATGATCCGGTTGACGACCTATCTGGGCCATAGCGATCCCTCCAACACATACTGGTATCTGGAAGCGGTTCCGGAGCTGCTCGATCTGGCGATGGCGCGAGCGACCGCCGATGGCCGGGAGGCAGTCCAATGAGCGCCGCCGCCTTGCCCGCGCTGATCCAGCGCTTCTTCACAGATCGACTGTGCGTCCAGATGGAAGCGAGCCGACATACGGTCGCGGGCTATCGCGACACGTTCCGGCTGCTGTTGCGGTATGCGAGTGCTCGACACGGCAAGCCGCCGGTCAAGCTGACGATCGAAGACATCGACGCTGATCTGATCGCCGACTTCCTCGTCCACACCGAGACGGCGCGGGGCAACAGCGCACGCAGCCGCAACACCCGGCTCGCCGCGATCCGATCGTTCTTCCGCTACGTCGCGATGAGCGATCCGACCTGGCTGCTGCAATGCCAACGCATCCTCGCCATGCCGAACAAGCGCTATGTGAAGCGGACGGTGACGTTCCTCGATAGCGACGAGATCGCGGCGTTGCTGGCAGCGCCGGACCGCACGACATGGGCGGGACGGCGGGACCACGCGCTGCTGCTGCTCGCGGTGCAGACCGGTCTCCGGGCTTCCGAACTGGTCGGCCTTCAGTGCGGCGACGTTGTGCTCGAGAGCGGTGCGCACATCCGCTGCATGGGCAAGGGTCGGAAGGAACGCGCCACACCGCTTCGGCGCGAGACGGTCAAACTTCTGGCGGCGTGGATCGGCGACGACAAGAACAAGAGCAAACCGCTGTTCCCGTCGATCCGGGGCGAACGGCTCAGCCGCGATGCCCTTGAACATCTGGTCCGCAAGCATTGTCTGACGGCATCGCTCACGTGCCCGAGCATCGGCTCCAAGCGGGTCACGCCGCATACGCTTCGCCACAGCACTGCGATGGACCTGCTCCACCACGGCGTCGATCCAGCGGTAATCGCGCTCTGGCTTGGTCACGAGAACGTCGAGACCACCCAGATCTATATCCACGCAGACATGCGGCTGAAGGAAAAAGCGCTCGCTCGCGTCGCCGCCCCAGACACCCCGTCGAGCCGGTTCCGGCCCGACGACCAACTCCTCGCGTTCCTGGAAGGGCTCTGATTATGCCGAACAGCCGCATGGCCAATGCCGGGCAAACCGACCTCCAGCGGAGGTCATGCGGCATAATCCGGATCACGGCATTATGCCCCAGCTCATGCAGCGCCGTGCTGTAAAATCGATCCGCCGTCTTGAATTGCTCGCGCTCGGGCATCGTAACCCGGTCATGCGCCAGGGTGTAAAAGGCCCGGTCGCCGGGCCGGTAGATGATCGGCACCCCGGAATGGGTCATGATCTGCTCGGCCGCCGCGTGCCGTTCCCATTCCGCCAGGGCGGGCCGTGCCTCGATCTTCGGCATGCCGGCGATCTGCTCCGCATTGAACACCACGGCCGAAAACACCCGTGGCCGTTCCAGCTCGACGCTGCGATAAATCTGATTGCCTTCGGCATCCTTCACCGGCCGTCCCTGCTCGTCCTTCACCGGCACCCGGTCAAACTTCTTGAAATACTGGATCAGCGTGCCCTTTTCGCCCTTCATCACCTGGGCATCGAGGCTCTGCGCCTGCTTGTAGGTGGTCCAACGCGGATCGCTGTAGCCCTTCATCTCGGCCACTGCCATCAGCCAGATCGCATTGCCGCCCTGGTAATCCTTGTCACTGATCGCGTTGTAGGGAATGAAGCGGAGGCCGCTGGGCTCCCACGGTTTCACCCAGGGTGCGGTGCCATCCTCCAACTGCTTGACGATCGAGGCGGCAACCGTCTGGGCATAATCACCGGTCATTGGTGGCCTCGTTGGTGTTCTCCACGTCCGCATTGGACTCCCAGGCATCCGCCTCATCGAGTGCGGTTTCCTCAACCAGTCCCAGCTGCTCGACCTCAGCCGGGTCGATCTCCACCATGACGCCCAGCCGCATCAGATCGGCCAGATCGCGCGAGATGATTGGTGGCTTCGGGTCCATCGCAGTCCTCCTTCTCAACGTGCTCTGTATCGTCCGGCGCAATCGGCCGGCCCTACCTCGGCCCCCCTACCCTTCCTCGGCACGCGCGGTAGCGCTGTGCAAACCAACCTTGTTGCACAGGCCATCGGTCGGATCGGGCTCATAGGATATGTTCGGAGCGCTGTTGCGGTGCGGCTCGGGATCTTCCGCCATGCCCGCAAGCGGAACCGGGGGCATTAGCGCCTGGCCCGTATCGCGGCGATCATCCGGCGATCCAGACCCGCCACGTCGATCTCACCCCGAATGCACCGCTCATTCACGGCCTCAAGCTCCGGGTGATGAACATAACCCTGGCGGTTATTCGCTGCACGGGCCTGCTCGATCGCGCGCCAGCGCCGCATCATCTCGGATTCCGAAATTTTGCTGACCAGCCGGTCCATCCCGCGGCGCCTCTTTACTACCGGAAGTAGAGGTTAAGAAGAAGCGCAGCGAAGTTCAAGGAACCTCAAGGGTTCATTTCGGCTCGGCGAATGTCTGTCTTGGAAAAATCATCACCTTTGAACAGCAGCGCCGCCCGATAAGATTTGGCGGCGCCATAGGCAAAGCAATCGCCCATATTCAAAGCGGCTGGATGCCGCCCCTTCCCGAAATCGGCATAAGCCTGGATCGCCAGATCATACTCACGCTCGCCAAGAGAAATGACCTCGATCCCGAGCGCGCTCATAAAGCTCTTCACCTTTTGTCGGGCACCGTCCATCGAAAGGCCGAAGCTGCGGCAGAGCCCGGCCGTCGCCTCCCACATGGCAACCGGCGAGACGAGACGGGTGCGTTCCTGGGCCAGAAGATCCGCCAGCGTGTCGGCATCCTCCTCGCCGGCGATCATCGCGATCAGGGCCGAGGCATCGATGAAGATCATTCCCCCTCCCCCGACAGGTCATCGAAAAATGCTTTGTCTGCCTTCAACCCTGTGGGCGGCGGCAGCGGATTGGCTTCGCGCCACTCGCGCAGGCGCTCGCGCAAGGGCTTGGCTTCGCGGGTTCGGTCAAGCTCGGCCTGCACCGCAAGCCGCACGGCATCCTGTTTGGTTAAACCCCGCTCTTTCGCCAGTTTGGCGACAAGCTCGGCGGTCGCATCATCGCGGATATAAAGGGGCATGGGCGCCTCAAGATATTCAAATATCTAATTTGAAATATATGAATATCTTCACCGATACAAGGATATTCACCACAAAATCGCCTGCTCGACCGCCAACACAAAGAACACGAGGGCCGCCCCTACGGCCAAAGTCCAAAGCTTGCGTGTGCGGGTAGGCTTCTGCCGCCTCATGCGCCGCCTGTGCGCGGCAGACAGGACTGCCTGCCGCGATTGCCCCCGGAACCTTTCCAGGGCCTCCAAGGCCGCCAGAGCGCGGCCAGAGGCGGCCCCTGCCCTCGTCATCTCCATGATCGCACTCGTGAGCGAAATCATGCCCGGCACTGGCTCGCCGGCAAGCTGCACATGTCCCGCCAGGATTACCAATGGGCGGACGGGCACTTGCGTCACCCGGCGGATCACGTCGCGATGGGTCTCGTTCTGCAGAAGCAGGTTATAGACGCTCTGCGCGGCGCCATCCGGCTTTTTCAGGGTCCATTGCTGGGCATGGGTGTGCCCCATCAGCTCCCCGCGCCAAGTCTTTGTTTCGAGGCAATAGAGGCAATCGCCGGCCGCCGCGACATGATCGATCTGATGCGTCCCGCGCCGATCCTGCAAGGTGATATCGTGGATTGCAGGCACCCCTGCCCGCTCCAACGCACGCGCGACGCGCTTTTCGCCGGCCGCGCCGGCACGCTGTGCATGGGTCTCTGTGGCCAGCTCGGTAGGACGCGTGATGATCGCGGCAGCTGCCGCGCCGGCCGCCACCATGCCACTCACCAACTCGACCAGGAAGATAAGCATAATTACATGTTTACATGATTACGTATTATCATGATTGCATTACTCATCGCGAACCTGCGGGTAATTGTATTTCACGAAAAGCAGATTCAACGCTTCCGCCATCAAACGCTCTTGCGGTACCCGCTTGCCCTTCTCGTCACGGGTCCGGAAGCTGATTTCTTCCAACGTCTCCCAATAGGCGGGTGGGAGATGATGCGTCTTGGCGGTTTTGTTTGCCCTGGACGGTGGCACATAAGAACCGCCTTGCGGCTCTACCTTCTGCGGTAGGGGAGGCAAAACAACCGCGGCCTTTGGCTCCGCCGAGGGCTGGCGGGGTGCTGGTACGGTTTCCGGCTCGCTTGATTTAAGCGCTGATGCGAGGAGAGAAGGCTTCCGGCTCATGATTTCATGCTTTCATGCTTACCTGTAATCATGCTTCCCTGTTCAGTTAAGAACGCGAAAAGCTCTGCGATTTCGCGGGCCGCCCTGCCCTTCGGCTCGTATTCTTGGGGGGATTGCCCCAAGGCGGGAGCATCTTCGTAAGCTTTCAACCGCGACATATGGATTGGGGCGACGGGCACCTTGAACCGCTCGGCGATGGCGGCGGCATCTTCTCCTGCACGCCCTGCCGCGTTGGGATGCACTTGGTTGAGCACCACAAAAGCGGGCGGATTGCCCGCCATCACAAGCAGCCGTTTCAGCGGTTCCAAAGTATCGATCGCGAAGATCTGGGCCTGCGTCGGGATCAACACGAGATCGGCATGCTTAGCAGCCTCTGTTGAGGCGCTATCCATCTTGCCGGGGGTGTCAATAAAGACCCACTCCATCCCGAGTTTGCGGTAAGCATCAAGCGAGCGGCGGATTGCACCAGGCTGAATCGAGGCCACATCCGGCCCGTCTCCCTGGCGCCGATCAAACCAATCTACGGCGTTGGTTTGCGGATCGAGGTCCAGCAAGGCGGATTTCTTGCCGGCGCGATGCGCCGCGACCGCAAGGGCGGTAGCAATCGTCGTCTTTCCGGTCCCGCCCTTCTGGGTGCAGAAAGCAACTGCAATCATGTTTACACCCTTTCATAAAATCCTGCTTTCATGCTGACATCTAAGCATGCAGGCATTTCATTATTCCCACGCCACCGCGAATCATGCAAGCATGGTTTCATGATGCCATGGAATTAAATTTGCACAATTACATGTAGGCATGTGTTCATGATTAGGAGACGTGTTAAACGCTGCTATCGAGCCTATTGCAGATATATACAATTTTTTGTATAACGCTCCTATGCCTGAGCGTTCAAAGCTAATCGAATTCAGGGGCGGCGCTCTCGATGATCTAAGGGACTTTCCGATATCCGCCCGCCGTGAAGCCGGCCACCAACTGGACCAGGTCCAACAAGGTCATGATCCTGACGATTGGAAGCCGATGCGAACGATCGGGCAAGGTGTGCGCGAAATTAGGATTCGGGATGAGGCAGGAGCATTCCGTGTGATTTATGTCACAAAGTTCGCAGACACAATTTATGTCCTGCACTGCTTTCAGAAGAAGACCCAGGCAACCAGTAAACCGGACTTGGAATTGGCAACAAAGCGATACCGGAATCTAGTGAAGGAGCTAAGCTCATGAGCAACGAACGATTTACAAGCGTATGGGACGCGATCGAGGACACACCGGCCGAAGCCGAAAATATGAAGCTTCGTTCAGCGCTGATCATGGCGTTGAAAGAGCGGATCACCCGCGAAGGCTTGAGCCAGAGCCAAGCCGCCAAGCTTTTCGGCGTCACGCAACCTCGCATTTCCGATCTGCTGCGCGGCAAGATTAACCTCTTTGGTCTGGATACCTTGGTCAACATGGCCGTCGCAGCCGGTTTGCATGTTGAGTTGCGGGTGCTGGAAGCGGCGTGAGGCCACAAACGCCCGCAGAACGCCAAAACGTCAACACTATTACATGTAAACATGTCACTATGTTTTCATGATTCATGACGGAAAAGCCTAGTTTTTATGGGCGCTGGTACCACGTAGCCCCCAAATCGTACGGTCTAAATGCAAGCTACCGTCACGCGCCCGCTCGACCATTCCATGAAAATATCCGCCGGGGCTCGACCGGAAATAGCCCGGCGACTTGGCCGAAACCAAGGCGAGAGCGATTGCGGCTTGTTCACGCCCCATTGCTAGGCATGCCTCGCCCCAAAGCGGTTTAGACACGCCGAGGTCATGCCGGAGCCAATCGGCCGCATCCACGATTTCCGGCCAAGAAGGGGAGGGGTGTCGTAGATAAGGCACCAATCGGGGGGCTAATCTAATCAATTCATCTGGCGTCAATTTCAGTGAGGAACCCCGATCCTGCCTTTCCGGCCTAGCTGGCGGCTTCGTCTGTGCCGTTCTACCCGGCAGGTCGCCGCGACTACATTCCTTCAATGCGATTACCGTATCCTTATTAGGATTAAGGAGTTGGTTTGTAGTTGTAATGTGGGGCACATCAGCGTGCCCCTTGGGGCACATTTCCACAGATTCAGAAATGCTTGTTTGCTCCAGAGAAGCGCCAGCAAGCGCCATCTCTAGCGCCCGGCGCGCATCAACCGCGATCGCTTCCAGAGCCTCCACGGCCGGCTTGAGCCTCTGGCTGCTACCCAAAGCTTTGAGCCCACGGCTTGCTGCCTGAGCAGCAGTTCTGAGGGGCGCGGGCAGATCAATTTCCTGCTCCCGAAACGTCTCCCACGTCTGTCGCAAGCTCGCACGAGCGATCGACGCGCGCCGGCGCAACTTGGCTACAGCGGCGCGTTCCTCGCGGCCGGCTTCTGCCAAAGCGCGAAACTCCTCGATACGCTGTGCGATAGGGGAGAGATCAAAGCCATACGCCTCGATAATCCGCCCAGACCGATCTCTATGGCCGTAGCGTTTGCCGTTGGGGCTGTCTCGCATGGTGACAACCCCCAGCTCGGCCAGATGGCGGTTGAGGCGTTTTGTTTGTGTCTCCGTGATCCCCAGCTCGGCTGCCATCATGGCCGCGCTCGGCCAAACAATGGGCCGCGCACCAGGTTGCCAATCCTGCGGCTGCGTGAATCTGAAAAGCCAATCGATCGCCTGCGCAGCGCGTGGGCCAATGCCGAGGAACGGGGCCGCAGCTTTGAACGCAGCGAGGGCCTGACCGGGGGTGACATCACCCCCGGCAAACTCATCGGCAAGGCGGCCGGTGGGCAGCATGGCGGGGGTTAAACGGCGCAAGCCGGTCGGACGTGAGGGCAGGGGAGGGGGCACATGCCCCCGCTCTGCCTGGTGGGGCAGTTGCATGGAAACTCCTACGGGTTTGGGTGAAACCCGCCCGGTAGGGGCTGAAACCGGCACGCGACTCCCCCTTGCAAGCTAGGGCTTGCATTTTTGAGGGCTCTGAGGCATTTTGGCTGAGCGTTATTCGATTTCGTGACCACAGTTTGCCGCTGTCGGACACGGTTACAGCCAAAAACCTATGTCGTTTGCAGATCCCGTCCCTTGTGGGCGGGATTTTGCTTTTCTAGGTATGTTTCGCGGTCATTCCTCCTGTGTCAAAGAAAAGCATAGCCCGCGACTCGCGCTGGCTAATCCGGGCACCTGCGATGATGGCTGCCGTGCTTGAATAGAGCAACGTCATCGCGCGGTAAGCTTGGGTTTCGAGGAAGCGTCCTATGCGATGAGACAAGTTTACCCACTGCTTTGAATCGCAGGACATTGGTCGAGTCATGTGCGCGAATCGGGAAAACCGATGCGAACAGCAGATGTCAGGCATAAGGATCGGATGTGCATGGGCAAGCTGGAGGAGTCGGCAAAGATGCCGATACAGAGCCCTAAAAAGAGAACTGGCGAACTGTCGGCCATCGATGGCCGCTTGTTGAAAGCTCCTGAGCGATCCGTATTCGGGGACAATGTGAGAGCCGGCCGAAATGCGCTCGGTCTTTCGCTGACCGACATGGCGCATCTCATCGAGGCGGATCGCGCCTATATCGGTAAGGTTGAGCATGGAAAGATCAACGTTTCCATTGATCGCATGTCCTCGATCGCCGCTCTCTTTAACGTGCATCTCCATGAACTGTTGCAACCCGAGTTTGCATTGAGCTATAAAAACATACGATCTGAGTCTTCGCAAACACATCCGAGCAAGCAGCTTACGGCTCCCGCTAAAGGACGGCGACGATCTAAAGACGAATGAATTATTCCCCCGGCCATTTTGCGCTGTGTGGCAAAACCGGGGGGAAATCCGAAAAGAAACATGACGAGGATGTAATTGCGTCCTCATGTTTAAGCCCATGTCTATCTCGACGTCCCGCTAGGCCCGGACACCTGGCTAGGAGATTCGAGTTCATCCTCTGCGATGTTCTCCTTAAGCATTTTGATACGCCGCTGGGCAGCTTGACGAACTGCCCGCGCGCAGAACTCAGCCAGAGATTCATTCGCCGTCAGATACCCGAGAAGTTCGGGATATACGTCCAACGAACGGATCGCGATCTCAAGCTCGACTGCTTCCCGCAAAAACTCCGATCGATCTTCTCGCTCTCGGAGCAGGTCCGAGATAGCCGCCAACGCGACCGTTGGCAGCAAAACGTTGATCGCCCGCGCATCCATTTTCCGACGTCCCATACGCCGATTGTAAGTATGTCGCGCCGATTCCTGCAAAAACATATCCTTTATATGATATTTCGTATGTTTTATTGACTAATATAGGGCGGTTTGGCAATATAAAATTTATGAAAAATTACAGCATGGTAGCCAGATCGAGCCGGAAGGACGGGAAATGCTGATCACCCCGGCCCATTTCCTCGCTCTCGCGAATCGCTGCGCCCCCGAGGTCGCACCGGGCACGCTGGCGGCGGTTGCCAGCACCGAGTCGGGGTTCAACACTTTGGCGATTCACGACAACACCACGCGCCAGAGCATGCGGCCATCGGATGTGCGTAACGCGATAGCCGTAGCCAGACGGCTGATTGCTGACGGGCATTCAGTTGATCTTGGCCTCATGCAGATCGATAGCGCGAACCTCCCCCGCTTGGGCCTGACGGTCCCCACGGCTTTTGATGCCTGTGCATCGATAAGGGCGGGCGGCAAGCTACTGGCGCAGGACTACAAGCGGCCGGACGGGCAGGGCCGCCAGGCGGCGCTCCTAGCGGCGCTATCACGCTACAACACTGGATCAGCCTGGCAGGGGTTCCAGAACGGCTACGTCAGCCGCGTGGTTTCAACCGCCAAATATGTTGTGCCCGAAATCGACCCCGCCGACAGCAACCAAGCCCCCAAGGCCAGGCCGTCATCAGCCTCATCTACTCCGCGCCCGCCTGCCTGGGATGTGTTCCCGAACTCGATCGGTCCGGCAGGCTTCGCGTCGGCGCATGCGGTGACGCTTCAAGCGTCCCGCGCTTCTGGCCCCAGCGGCCGGGCTCAACCCTCAAATCAGGAAACTCGCGGTGAAACAAAGGCTCACTAAGCTGCGCGATCGCGCGGCAAATTTCGCGGCTGGGAT
>NZ_AFPR01000610.1:0-625 GCF_000219295.1 Acidiphilium sp. PM | reverse complement strand
GATGCTCTTGCGAAAAGCGTTGCGCCGTATCTCGGCAGTACGCGCCGCCTTGGCCGCCTCGGGGTCCAGCTCGACCGCCTCGGCTTTGACGCCCAGCCGGCGCACCAGGCTCTCGAACCGCCCGCCTTCGCTGGCGGCAAAGTCGGTCCATTGGCCGGTTGTAGCGTTGACCGAAACCGTCCAGCTTTCCCCTCCGCGCCAGGTCGCTTGCAGGCGCAACCGGCCGCCGCTGCTCCGGTAGGGCACACCAGCGGCATCAAGCGCCGCCGCAACATCGATCGCCCGTGGTTCGGCAGGCTTCTCCTCAGCCGCCGGGCCACGCGGCGGCACCGCCGGTTCACCGCCCCGCGCAATATCCGCCTGCCAGTCGGCTGCCAGCGCCGCATCCCGATCATACGCGGCCGCCTCCTCCATCGGGGGCTGCGCAAAATCATCCGGCCAGGGCGGCGGACCATCGGCCGCACTTCCCAGCTCGCCAAGCGCCGCCGCTTCGGCGGCAAGGGCCGCATCGCGATCCTCCGCCTCGTTCGCCTCAACAGCCTCTGGCGCTGCGGTCTGCGGATTGGCCGAAGGGGGCACCTCGGCTGGCGCGGCCAGCAGATCGAATCCGTCAGCCCGTTTGCCT
>NZ_AFPR01000611.1:0-1687 GCF_000219295.1 Acidiphilium sp. PM | reverse complement strand
GGTCGCGATCGGCAGCGCGTAGTGCTCGCCGGTGTTCTTATCGATCGCCGCCAGCGTCATGCGGCTCTGCCCCAGTTCGCCAGAGGCCAGCAGCCGTTGCCGGATCGCCTCGCCGATCGCGCGCGCGTCCTGATTGGTCGGTGTGCTGATCGAAAGCGTAAAGCGCGGCCGATCAGCATTCGCTTTCCGGCGCTCATCCCAGAGCGCGGCAGCCCGCGCGATCACCTCGCCATGCCCGCCGGCGACGATCTCGGCCGTGCCATCCTGCCGCTTCATGTCCAGCGCCTTGCCAACAGCCTCGACGCCACCTTTGCGCAGCAAGCCCGCGATCTCGCGCGCCCGTTCGTTGGTCTGCCGCACGCTGCTTTCGATCGACGGCACCTTGCCCAGCCCTTTCTCGAGAAGGCCGATCACCTGGCCTGCCTCGATCGACTGGCATTGCTTCGGATCACCAATCGCCACCATGCGGAACCCGTGCCGCTCCTGTAGGCGCAACAGATCGAGCATCTGGCGCGTGCCGATAGTGCCCAGCTCATCGATCACCACGACACTGCGATTGGACAAGTCCAGCCGGCCGCTCTCCACCCGGTTGATGAACACCGACACGGCCGCGATCGTGTCGCGCCCGCCGGTCTCGGCCTCGGTGTTCAGCCCGGCCTCGCGCAGTTCGCGCGCCTGGCGCCAGCCGAGGCTGATGCCGTGAATGTCCGCACCCTGGTCACGCCACGCCGCCACCAGCGGCTTCAACAATGTGGTCTTGCCAGCCCCGGCCGCCCCGGTCCCCACCGCGAACCGGCCGCCCATGCCGAGATGATCGATCATCCGGCGTTGTGCTGCGCCATGCTCGCCGGTGAAGCGCAGCCCGCTCGCCTCGATCCCGCGCTTGATCTGTACCGGGTTGAGTGTGCCGCGCCGATCCCTGCTAGCCTGTCCCGCCAGCTCGACCAGCGCGCTCTCCTGCTCGACATGGGCGCGCGTCGTCAGCCTGGTTGTGGTGATCGTCACATCCGGGTTGTCCGGATCATCCCGCTCGGTCTCGACCGCGATGATCTGCGTGCGCGCGGGTTCCCCACTGGCGTCAGCACCGCCCGTCTCGACAATCCCGCGCGCCCGCAACCGCGCGATCACATGATCAACATCGCCGCCATCCTTGATGCCGGCCGCTACCAGGCCGCGCGCTGCGGCAACGCGCTCATCCTCGGCCTTGATGACCGCCCGCCGGGCAAACTGCTCACCCAGCACCCGCGCAGCCGCCTCATAGGCCAGATCAAGCCGGGCCGCTTCGGTCATCCTCTCCGCCGGTGCCGCGTCCTGCAGAACGCTCTTGTGCTGGTAGCCGCGTGCCTCCGCCTGGCGCCGCCAGCTCGCGAAGTCGCTCAAATCATCGGCCTTGGCACTGCGGCTCGCAAAGGCACCGCCTTTCAGTAGCTTGATGCGTTCATCGCCCGTCATGCGGTCCCACTCTGCGCCAACCGAGGCGGCATAGGCTTTCGCGTCGGAGAGGGCATCGCGGGTCCGCTTACTGAACGCCGCCCTGATCTCCTCCGGCACGGCGCTGAGCCGCGCCGCGCCGGTGGTTCGGTCCAATTCTATACTCGCCCCGACCCGCCGGAGATTCTGGGCAAGATGCGCCTGGTAGATCGCCCCCCATTCATGGATGCGGCCGTGCATCTGCAACGTGTTCAGG
>NZ_AFPR01000612.1:0-3394 GCF_000219295.1 Acidiphilium sp. PM | reverse complement strand
ATTCCGGGCACTGGCGAGTTGCACGCGCCGAGCCTGCACGGGTCCGTCGGGCAGAAATTGCAGCAGCGGGCGGCGCATGCGGCGCGCGTGGACGAGGCCGCGGCCCTGCGGGCGTCAGCGTGTGCCTATCTCAGCAGCGGGCGCGGCCTCGATGCCGATTGGCTGATGAGCCATGTGCGGCTGATCCGGCCGCATCCGAACTATGATGCGGCGGAAGTGGCGGCCGGTGCGGCGGTGGTAATGCTGACGCCGATGTTCGGCCAGGATGAGGATGGCCTTGTGCGGCTGACGGGCGTGCAGCGCACCTATCTGACCGAGGGCGGAGCAAAAATCGGCCGCCGGATGCTGGGGGCTTCGGGCGCCTGGCTGCTGCATCCGCCTGCTGGCGCGGCGGTGCCGATTGGCGGCCATGACCAGGCCCGGGTTGCCGGTGAAGGGTTCGAGACCGTCGCGAGTGTCGTGCAGGCAACGCGGCAGGCTGGTGTTGTTGGCTACAATGCTGGCGGCCTGGTGGCCTGGGCCGGGCGGTTCAGCGGCTCGACGCCGGTTGTCCTGCTGGCCGATCGCGACAAAGCCCGCCTCCACAATGGCCGTGATGTTGGCGAGGCCGGGCAGAAGGCGGCCGCCAAGGCCGCGGCCTTGATCGAGGCCAATGGCGGCGAGGCGGTCTATCTTGAACCGCCGGCTGATGTCGCGGGCGGGGCAAAGGGCGCCGATTGGGCCGATGCCTTGCGCGAAAGTGGCGCCGCCGGCTTGCGGCGGGCGCTGGCGACGGCCGAAGCGTCGAGCGCTGCCGACCGGGCGCGGATCGAGGCGAAGTTGTCATCCGCCTCTCCCGGCGCCGCGCCGGATGGCCCGTCCGCCCAGGAGACCGAACAAGGCCAGCCTGTGCCTCATCCCGAGCTTGTGCGGCTCTACAAGGCGCTGGGGGCCAAAGACGGACGGAGCCTTTCCGAGACCGAGCGGGCCAACATCCTTGAGGGCAAGCGGGCGGATGGCACCGTGCTGGATGCGGCCGATTGGCGGAATGCGGTGAACCGCTCGAAAACCCCGATCGGCTACGTTGATTTTACCTTCTCGGCCGACAAGTCGGTGTCGCTGGCCTGGGCCTTCGCGCCGACCGAGGCGGAGCGCAACCAGCTGGCCCAGGCGCACAAGGATGCGGTGGCCGCGACCATGGCCGAGGTCGAGCAGGTCATTGGCCAGGCCCGGAAGGGCAAAGGCGGCAAGGAAGGCACCGAGCAGGGCCGCATCGGGTGGATCACCTTTGACCACTACACGGCCCGGCCCACAATCGAAATCGCCCGGCAGACAGCGGATGGCCGCACGGAAACCGAGATCGTCTCCGTGAAGGTGGCCGGCGATCCGCAGCTTCATACCCATGTCGCGATGCCGAATGTCATTGTCACCGAGAGCGGCCGTGTCGTGTCTCTGAACACGTTGCAGATGCACGGTCGCATCCATGAATGGGGGGCGATCTACCAAGCCCATCTCGCCCAGAATCTCCGGCGGGCAGGCGCGAGTATAGAGCTGGACCGAACCACCGGCGCGGCGCGGCTCAGCGCCGTGCCGGAGGAGATCCGGGCGGCGTTCAGTAAGCGGACCCGCGATGCCCTCTCCGACGCGAAAGCTTATGCCGCCTCGCTGGGGGCGGATTGGGACCGCATGACCGGCGATGAACGAATCAAGCTGCTGAAAGGCGGCGCCTTTGCGAGCCGCAGTGCCAAAGCCGATGATCTGAGCGATTTTGCGAGCTGGCGGCGCCAGGCGGAGGCACGCGGCTACCAGCACAAAAGCGTTCTGCAGAACGCGGCGTCAGCGGAGAAGATGACCGAAGCGGCCCGGCTGGATCGGGCCTATGAGGCAGCTTCGCGGATGCTGGGCGAGCAGTTTGCTCGGCGGGCGGTCATCAAGGCCGAGGATGAGCGCGTTGCCGCAGCGCGTGGCCTGGTGGCAGCCGGCATCAAGGATGGCGGCGATGTTGATCAGGTGATCGCGCGGTTGCGGGCGCGCGGGGTTGTCGAGACGGGCGGTGCCGGCGGCAACGGTGAGTCCGCGCGCACGCAGATCATCGCGGTCGAGACCGAGCGGGATGACCCGGACAACCCGGATGTGACGATCACCACAACCAGGCTGACGACGCGCGCCCATGTCGAGCAGGAGAGCGCGCTGGTCGAGCTGGCGGGACAAGCAGGGCGGGACCGGCGCGGCACGCTCAACCCGGTGCAGATCAAGCGCGGGATCGAGGCGAGCGGGCTGAGCTTCACCGGCGAGCATGGCGCGGCGCAGCGCCGGATGATCGATCATCTCGGCATGGGTGGCCGGTTCGCGGTGGGGATCGGGGCGGCCGGGGCTGGCAAGACCACGCTGTTGAAGCCGCTGGTGGCGGCGTGGCGTGACCAGGGTGCGGACATTCACGGCATCAGCCTCGGCTGGCGCCAGGCGCGCGAGCTGCGCGAGGCCGGGCTGAATACCGACACCGAGGCCGGCGGGCGTGACACGATCGCGGCCGTGTCGGTGTTCATCAACCGGGTGGAGAGCGGCCGGCTCGACTTGTCCAACCGCAGCGTCGTGGTGATCGATGAGCTGGGCACGATCGGCACGCGCCAGATGCTCGATCTGCTGCGGCTACAGGAGCGGCACGGGTTCCGTATGGTGGCGATCGGTGATCCGAAGCAATGCCAGTCGATCGAGGCGGGCCAGGTGATCGGCCTTCTCGAAAAAGGGCTGGGCAAGGTGCCGTCGATCGAAAGCAGCGTGCGGCAGACCAACGAACGCGCGCGCGAGATCGCGGGCTTGCTGCGCCAAGGTGGCGCCGAGGCTGTTGGCAAGGCGCTGGACATGAAGCGGCAGGATGGCACGGCCGAGATCGTTGCCGGCGGGCATGGCGAGGTGATCGCGCGGGCCGCCGCGCTCTGGGATGAGCGCCGGAAAGTGAATGCTGACCGGCCACGCTTTACGATTTCGATCAGCACACCGACCAATCAGGACGCGCGCGCGATCGGCGAGGCAATCCGGCAACGGCTGCTGGCCTCTGGCGAGCTGGGGCAGAGCCGCATGACGCTGGCGGCGATCGACAAGAACACCGGTGAGCACTACGCCATGCCGATCGCGACGGGCGAAAAAATCCGGCTCTTCGCCAGGACCAACGCCGCGATGCTGGACGGCGGCAAGGGCGCGATCGGCGACAACGGCTCGATCCTCGAAATCACCAGCATCCGCGACGAAGGCCTGGTGCTGCGGAACGACCATGGCCGCGAGGGCTTTGTGAAGTGGGACACGCTGGCCGACAAGGAAACCGGCCAGATGCGGCTGGCGTATGGCTATGCCATGACCACCAACACCGCCCAGGGCATCACCACGACCGAGCATATCTTTGTAACACCGGGCGGCT
>NZ_AFPR01000613.1:0-575 GCF_000219295.1 Acidiphilium sp. PM | reverse complement strand
AAGCCAGTGGCCTCGCGCTTCTCGTCGGCCGCCAGCCCTTTGAGGAAGGCGCGGGCAGCATTGCGGCGGGCCTCCTCGCCGAGCTTTACCAGATCGAGCGCATTGGTCTTTTGCGGCTGGCGCGCGATGTTCCGCGTCCAGTTCGTCCAGATGTCGTTCTCACGGATCGGGCGCGGATCGCCCAGCGGCCGGCGGCCGGCGATTTCCTGACGCTCGGCTCCCTCCGAGGTCAGCCAGTAATCCCGCTCCCGGTGCCGTGACCCGGACACATAGGTCTTGAAGCCATCCGTAGTCTGCGATCCGCCCGGCGTTACAAAGATATGCTCGGTCGTGGTGATGCCCTGGGCGGTGTTGGTGGTCATGGCATAGCCATAGGCCAGCCGCATCCGGCCGGTTTCCTTGTCGGCCAGCGTGTCCCACTTCACAAAACCCTCGCGGCCATGGTCGTTCCGCAGCACCAGCCCCTCGTCGCGGATGCTGGTGATTTCGAGGATCGAGCCATTATCGCCGATCGCGCCCTTGCCGCCGTCCAACATCGCAGCATTGGTGCGGGCGAAGAGCCGGATTTTTTCGCC
>NZ_AFPR01000614.1:0-804 GCF_000219295.1 Acidiphilium sp. PM | reverse complement strand
CAAGAGCCTGAAGGAGGCATCATGAGTTTAGACCATTCCAGAACGCCCGGCCGGCGGAACCGCACGCGGCTGATCGCCGCCTCGTTTGGCGCGGCGATTTCGCTCTGCGCCCTGCAATCGGCGCAGGCATTCAATGGCCCCTCGGCGATCAAGATCGACGGCGGCCCGCTCGGCCCGCTCCAACTCAGCGGCGGCGCCGATGGCTACATGTACGCGCTCTCCGGCACCGGCAACAGCACGAACAGCGGTCTTCTGACCACCGACAAGAGTACCGGCGCCGAGTTCATGAACGGGCAGATCGAGGTCCAGAAGACCAGCGGCCTCGTGCAGTTCACCATCCAGGTCGGCTCGAACAACTCGCTGACCCTGGGCACCAAGCCCACGGCGACCTCGGTGCAGACCTTCTCCACCGGCCCGCTCTACGCCGGATATATCACGCTCGCGCCGACCAAGAACTTCTCGATCTCGGTCGGCCAGATCGGTTCGCTCGAAGGTTACGAGTCCGGCATCGACTGGAACAACGCCAACGTGCTGACGACCGACCTCTTCTATGTCGAAAATTCGCAGAGCCGCGGCGTTTCGGCGACCTACACGATGGGACCGGTCAGCGCCAGCGTGACCTTCGGCGACGGGTTCGACACCGGGGTGTTCAACTTCCTGCAGGGATTGGTCACCTACAGCTTCAACGACAACAACGCGCTTTCGGTGTTCGGCGCGACCAATCTGGGTCATACCGGCCTGCTCGCGAATACCTATGGCAGCGCCACAACGCCCTACAACCAGTCGACCGTCGGCTCCAATGGC
>NZ_AFPR01000615.1:0-1686 GCF_000219295.1 Acidiphilium sp. PM | reverse complement strand
TCTGAACACGTTGCAGATGCACGGCCGCATCCATGAATGGGGGGCGATCTACCAGGCTCATCTCGCCCAGAATCTCCGGCGGGCCGGGGCGAGTATAGAGCTGGACCGAACCACCGGCGCGGCGCGGCTCAGCGCCGTGCCGGAGGAGATCCGGGCCGCGTTCAGTAAACGGACCCGCGATGCCCTCTCCGACGCGAAAGCCTATGCCGCCTCGCTGGGGGCGGATTGGGACCGCATGACCGGCGACGAACGAATCAAGCTGCTCAAAGGCGGTGCCTTTGCGAGCCGCAGTGCCAAAGCCGATGATCTGAGCGACTTCGTGAGCTGGCGGCGCCAGGCGGAGGCACGCGGCTACCAGCACAAAAGCGTTCTGCAGAACGCGGCACCGGCGGAGAAACTGACCGAAGCGGCCCGACTTGATCTGGCCTATGAGGCGGCTTCGCGGGTGCTGGGCGAGCAGTTTGCCCGGCGGGCGGTCATCAAGGCCGAGGATGAGCGCGTTGCCGCAGCGCGTGGCCTGGTGGCGGCCGGCATCAAGGATGGCGGCGATGTTGATCAGGTGATCGCGCGGTTGCGGGCGCGCGGGGTTGTCGAAACCGGTGGTGCTGGCGGCAACGGTGAGTCCGCACGCACGCAGATCATCGCGGTCGAGACCGAGCGGGATGACCCGGAAAACCCGGATGTGACGATCACCACAACCAGGCTGACGACGCGCGCCCATGTCGAGCAGGAGAGCGCGCTGGTCGAGCTGGCGGGACAGGCTGGCAGGGATCGGCGCGGGACGCTCAACCCGGTACAGATCAAACGCGGGATTGCGGCGAGCGGGCTGAGTTTCACCGGCGCGCATGGCGCTGCCCAGCGCCGGATGATCGATCATCTCGGCATGGGCTGCCGGTTCGCGGTGGGGATCGGGGCGGCCGGGGCCGGCAAGACCACGTTGTTGAAGCCGCTGGTGGCGGCGTGGCGTGACCAGGGTGCGGATATTCACGGCATCAGCCTTGGCTGGCGTCAGGCGCGCGAGTTGCGCGAGGCCGGACTGAACACCGAGGCCGAGGCCGGCGGGCGTGACACGATCGCGGCCGTGTCGGTGTTCATCAACCGGGTGGAGAGCGGCCGGCTGGACTTGTCCAGCCGCAGTGTCGTGGTGATCGATGAGCTGGGTACGATCGGCACGCGCCAGATGCTTGATCTGTTGCGGCTCCAGGAGCGGCACGGGTTCCGCATGGTGGCGATCGGTGATCCGAAGCAATGCCAGTCGATCGAGGCGGGCCAGGTGATCGGCCTTCTCGAAAAAGGGCTGGGCAAGGTGCCGTCGATCGAAAGCACGGTGCGGCAGACCAACGATAGGGCGCGCGAAATCGCGGGCTTGCTGCGCCAGGGTGGCGCCGAGGCTGTTGGCAAGGCGCTGGACATGAAGCGGCAGGATGGCACGGCCGAGATCGTTGCCGGCGGGCATGGCGAGGTGATCGCGCGGGCTGCTGCGCTCTGGGATGAACGCCGGAAAGCGAATGTAGATCGGCCGCGCTTTACGCTGTCGATCAGCACACCGACCAATCAGGACGCACGCGCGATCGGCGAGGCGATCCGGCAACGGCTGCTGGCCTCTGGCGAGCTGGGGCCGAGCCACATGACGCTTGCGGCGATCGACAAGAACACGGGTGAGCACTACGCCATGCCGGTCGCCCC
>NZ_AFPR01000582.1:0-817 GCF_000219295.1 Acidiphilium sp. PM | reverse complement strand
GGATGTTGTGACGGCAACGCCATGCCGAATTCAACAAAAAACTGCTATTCAGCCAAAAATGTTGTTACTACACATTTTCTGCGCCTAAATTTCACCCATTATAAATCAATGACTTATATCCATTCGTTCTCCATCCGTTCTCACCCCACTGTCCAACTCGGGTATTGGTGTTTCTCCAAGGCCCGGTAAAGGGTGGCGCGGTGGACGCCCAGCAAGCGGGCAACCTCGGCCACGGGTTTGCCGTCCACCTCGATGAGCTGACGGGCATGAGCGATCTGCTCGGCCGCGAGAGCAGGCCGCGGCCCAAAGCGCACACCGCGCGCCTTGGCTGCTATCCTGCCAGTGCTGGTACGTTCGACGATAAGGGACCGCTCGAAATCGGCCATGCCGGCGAACACGGTCAGCACCATGCGGCCGGCCGGCGTCGTGGTATCGGCCCACGGCTCGGCCAGTGAGCGCAAGCCGGCGCCAGCCTCTTTGATACGCTCGGCAATATCCAGCAGATCGCGGGTGGAGCGGGCAAGCCGGTCCAGGCGCGTGACCGTCACCACGTCACCGGCACGCAGGTGATCGAGCAGGCGTGCCAATTCTGGCCGGTCACGCTTTGCCCCGCTAACCTTCTCCTCGAAAATCCGGGTGCAGCCGGCTTCGCGCAGCGTCGCGCGCTGCTGGGCGAGATCCTGGCCCTGAGTGGAGACGCGGGCGTAGCCGATCAAGGGGCCGGTTGCAGAATCGTTCATGAACTTCCCTGTCGCACGTTATGTCGCGTAATGAATACGACTTGCGACAAAGATATGCGACAGGAAAAAACCAGGCA